>CACLWW010000005.1 GCA_902610755.1 uncultured Pelagibacteraceae bacterium
ACTAATTCCTCAAAATCATCCCATGCAGGTTCAAGATCTTTTGCATCAAAAACAGATTTAGGAGATCCTGCAAGATACTCTTTTCCCTCTGGTCGCCAATAAACTCCAGTAGTTAAATCTCCAGTCAAAGGCATCTCGGGAATATGTTTGGGACATTTTACTCTAAAGACAGTGTGTTTTTGTGGCTCAACTGGGATATCTTCTAACAATTCTTTTGTCCAACATCCAGCCGCTGATACAATGGTGTTAGCCTTTATCTCTGATAAAGATTTTACTTCACCTTTTATAAACTCAGCGCCTAGCTCGATTGCTTTACTTTTGAGTGCTCCATGAAACATAAATGGATCAATCCAGCCTTCACTTTTGTTATCTGTAAAAGTTGCTGTTTCAATGCCTTCATTATTTATGTAAGGAAAGTATTGTTTTAAATCAGAACCTTTTATATTTTTTGTCCCTGCGTCGCATGCTTTATGATTTTCAAGAGCTTTATATTGTTCTTCAGCATGTTCTGCTCCAAACATAAGCAAATATCCATTAGGCACCATGCTAGCAGTAGGTTTAGGATTTTTTTTTGTTTTTAAAAGTTCAGGTATTTGAAAAATAAATTCTCTAGCAAATTTCCCCAAAAGAATATTTTCTGTTTGAAAAAATTGTCTTCTAAAACCGCCTAATGATAAAGGGAAAGATGCTGTTCTGTATGTTGGATCTCTTTCAATAACTTTTACTTTTCTTCCCTCTTTTGACAAGAAATAAGCTGTTGCAGCTCCTATTATACCACCACCAACTATAACAACATCATCCATATTAATTTAATATTAACAAACTAAAATTTAGAATTAATGCATAACAACTCCAAAGTAAATAAGGAATCATTAAATAATAACTTACTTTGTTTATATCTTTATATTTTAAAATTAAAACTATTATGAAAAAAATAATTACTAATAAATTTATAAGAGCAAAAAGAATATTGTGAAAAACAAAAAAAACTATACTCCAAGTTGTATTAAAGCATAGATGAATAAAATAAATTAAAACAAGATTTATATTTTTATAATTTTTATGCCACGCTGCCCATATTGCTATCGTCATGAATAAATATAATGTAGTCCATACAGGGGCAAAGACCCAATCTGGTGGGGTTAAAAATGATTTATTTAAACCTGAGTACCATGGTTCTTTGTAAGAAATTGTCGCTATACTACCGATAAAAGACGCTGAATATGTAACTATTGCAAATAGAAGAAAAGATATAAATTTATTTTTAAGCATAATCATATTATACATCAATCTTATATGAATAATAAAACAATTTGGATCACAGGAGCTAGCAGTGGTATAGGAAAGTCCTTAGCGCTTAAATTTGCTCAAGAAGGATGGAAAGTTGCTATTTCCGCAAGAAGAGAAAATTTATTAGATGAAATATCTAAATCTAATGAAAATATTATTGCTTTTCCTTTAGACGTTACTGACAATGAAAAATGTAAAAGTGTATTCTCGCAAGTAAAAGAACGACTTGGAGAAGTTGATATCTCTGTTTTCTGCACAGGGATTCATGATCCAAAATCTGAAAAAACATTAAATCTTGAAAAAGTAAGAAAAATTATGGAGGTAAATTTTTTTGGAACAGTTAATTCAATTAATGCAGTTTATGAATATTATAAAAGTAAAAAGGCGGGTCAAATATCTATAGTATCTTCTGTAGCAGGTTATAGAGGTCTTCCTGCAGCAGGAGCTTATTGTGCATCTAAATCAGCTTTATCTAGTTTTGCTGAAAGTTTATATTTTGACCTCAAGAGAAGTAACGTGAGAGTATCTCTTGTAAGTCCTGGATTTATCAAAACCCCTATGACAGATCAAAATGATTTTCCAATGCCAATGATTAAATCACCTGAGTTTGCTGCAGAGCAAATGTTTAAGGGACTTACAAAAAGTAAAGGTTTTGAAATTCATTTTCCTAAGTCTTTCACGACAATTATGAAGTTTCTTAAGGTAATTCCAAATGGTTTATATTTTAAGATTCTTGAAAAAGGGATGAAGCGAATTAAAGATTAGTCCCTCATAAAAAATACAGTAAGTTCTCCAACTTTAAATCCAAATTTAGTAAGCGTTGCACGATTAATTGCAACTTTTTCGTCTTGTTTGAATATCCAGTCATCAAATGAAATTTTGATATTTTTATTTTTAAAAGGCACCATTAAATCGTATTTAAATTTAAACGCTGATCCGTATTGAACACCTGTAGCCTCTCCCACTACATCTGGAGCAGTACCAACATAGTTATTGTCATCAATTTTTTTTATTTTCCACGTTCTCTTTTGTTTTTCACCATCAGTCCAGTAAAAATCTTCATCTAAAGTGATAACATTATCTTTAAAGGATCCAACTAAGTCTGCTTTAAATTGTCTTGTAACTTTGCCGCTTCGGTCTTGTAAAATTCCCCATGCTTTAACTTTGCCATCAAAATATTCTTCAATCAAAAGAGTTGGCTCTGTGTTTTTAAAGTCTTCTGGTTTCATATTATTAGAACAGCTTGTAACTAAAGCTAAAGTAATTATCAACAAAATTGAATTTACTATTTTCATTTTTATCATGCTTTATTAGTTAAAGAAAATTGAATTAAATCAATATTTTTAGATTTAAATCCTGCTTCGCAATAAGATAAATAGAAATTCCACATTCTTTTAAAAGTATTATCAAAACCTTGATCTGAAATTTCTTCCCATCTTTCTGAAAACTTGTCTCTCCAAATTTTCAACGTATTGCTGTAGTGTAAGCCATAAGAATTGCATTGATCAAAATTTAATCCAGTTTTTTCTACATAATCTAATATTGACTTCTTAGATGGCAAAAAGCCTCCAGGGAAAATATATTTTTGAATGAAATCTTCTTTCCTTTTGTATCTATTATACAAATTATCGTCTATTGTGATTGCTTGAATTGCAGCTTTGCCGCCGGGTACCAAATTTTTCTTAATTGTTTGAAAGTAATTTTTAAGATAATCTTTGCCTACAGCTTCTATCATCTCTATTGAAGCTATAGAATTATAATTTTGTTTTACATCTCTATAATCTTTCATTTGAATATTAATTTTTTCGTTAAGGCCAGCATCATGAATACGTTTTTTGGCAAATTCATATTGTTTTTTTGATATGGTGATGCAATCAAGATTAACATCATGGTTTTTTCCGATATATTCTGCAAATCCTCCCCAGCCACATCCGATTTCTAGTAGTTTGTCACCTGACTTTGGCTTAAGTAAATTTGAAAGTTTTTTATATTTATTTATTTGTGCTTCGTATAAATTTGATTTCTCATTTTCAAAAATTGCACTTGAATAAGTTAGTGTATCATCAAGCCATAAAGAAAAGAATTCATTTCCAAGATCATAGTGTTTTGAAATATGTTCTTTACTTTTTGTTTTAGTGTTTCGATTAATGAATTTTTTAAAATAATTTAAATATGTTAAATCAAGTACTCCAGAGAATTTATGAACTAGTTTTATATTCTTGGCGCTTAATTCAATTAACTTAGATAAATCATCTGTTTCAAAATCCCCTCTCATATAAGACTCTGCTAGACCGACGCTACCTTTTGAAATTATATTTTTTGAAAAATCTGGCTTATTAATTTTAATGCTTACCTCTAAATTACTGTCGTTTCCAAACTGCAATTTTTTGTTTTGGAAAGTTGTAACATTTAGCTTACCGTATTTTATTAACTTTAAACCAGAAAAGACGATTTTGTCTGAAATTTTATTTATCATTAGTTTTCAAAAGTCGTATTATTTTTTATTTTAATATTTTTTTTGATCAATTTAACGCCTTTGATCCACAATTTTAATGCTTCAAAATGTATAGCTGATATTACTTTAAAACTCATTAGAGGGTGCTTTAGATAGCAGAACAATAAGTTTTTTAAGGTTAAATCATGCCTAATTCCATCCTGGGATGCAAACAGAAGCTTACCTTCCTCATCTCTTTGATCAATGATTACAGATAATTTTTCATTAGGTAATAATACTTTAAAGAAATATTCTGATTGAAGGTCCATGAAGGGAGATACGAAAAACTTCTTTTTGCAATCATTTTTAATTTGTGGTAATGAATTTTTAACTTCAAATATATAGGTGTGTTGTTCTCCGAATGTATTTTTTACTTCATAAAAAATTGCAATTGGTTCACCAATTTTATTATAAATGAAAAAAATGCTTAGTGGATTGAAAACATATCCAAAAATTCTAGGGTAACAAAGTATTTTAATCTTAATATCTTCTGAAGTAATTCCTTTTTCTTTTAATTTTTTTCCTACCCATATTCCTAAATCAGAACCATCTCTCTCACCATGGTCCTTATCAAAAAAACTTAGAACATTAAATTTATTGTAAGAAAAAAATGGAATTTTTTTATCTATAAGTCTTATTTCGTTAAGATCGATTAATAAAGAGAATACACTGTATTTAAAAAAATGTTCTTTTGGTTTAAATCTTTTATGAATGACTTCACCCGTATATATAAATGAATTTTCAATCATTAATAAATTTAAGCATATTTAATGTTGATTTGATACCGTCTTCATGAAAACCATAACCATGATAACTTCCACAAAACAATATATTTTGTTTATTTTGTAATAAATCTAATTTTTTTTGATTTTTTAAAGTATCATGATCATAATAGGGATGACTAAATTGAATTTTATCAATAATGAGTTTTTCATCAATATTGAAATGAGGATTTAAAGTTAAAAAGATATTTTTTTCTATATTTAAATTCTGTAATAAATTTAACCAGTAAGTAACTGAACTATCATTATTTTCTGATACAAAAGTATTCCATGCGCTCCAATTAATCTTTTTTTTTGGCATAACAGTTTCATCAAAATGAATTACTGCTAAGTTTTTCTTGTATTTAAAGTTACACAAAATACTTTTTTCATCATCAGAGGGCTCATCGATTATTGATAAAGCTTCATCTGCATGTGTAGCAATCACAACTTTATCGTATTCAAAATATTCGCTTTCCCCTCCATAAAAGACGCGCGCAGAGTTACTAGATCTTGTAACTTTATTAATTTTATAATTTTTAAAGTGCTCCCCACTAATTTTTTTTATTACTTCGTTTACATATTCAATACTTCTATTTTTCACAGTGTACCATTGAGGTCTGTTTTTTAACTTGAATAATCCATGATTTTGAAAAAACTTTAAAAAAAACTTAATAGGCATATTTTTTGCATTATCAGGTGGCATTGACCATATAGCTGATACCATTGGTAAAATGTGATAATTAATAAAAAAATCTGACATTTTTTCTTTTTGAAGAAATGTTCCAAGATTTAAATTTTCATCTATATCATTCAATTTAGAACTCTTGTTATAAAACTTGATAATCTCATAAAACATTTTTAGAAAATTTAGATCAAATAAATTTTTTTTATAAGAAAATATACCTCGGACTCCTTTACCGCTATATTCTAAATTCTTTTCTTTTACCAAAAATGACAAACTCATATTACTTTTTTCAATCTCTATTCCAATCTCACTAAAAAAATTAATCAAGTTTGGATAGGTATGTTTGTTAAAAACTATAAATCCAATATCTGTACGGATCTTTTTTTTACTTTGAATGTCGGTTGAAATTTCCAATGTATGAGAATGTCCACCAAATCGATCTTCCTTTTCGAAAAGATCAACTTTATGTTTTTTTGATAAATAATATGCTGCACTTAATCCAGAAATTCCTGACCCAATTACAGCAATTTTCATTAAATTTTAAGCTGCATCTTCTTTAAATTCGTCAATACTTGGACAAGTGCAGAATATATTTTTATCTCCGTAAACATTATCAACTCTAGCAACAGGAGGCCAAAATTTATTTGTTTTTAAATATTTAGATGGATAAGCTGCTTCTTCTCTTGAGTATTTGTGTTTCCATTCGTCAGAAGACAGTTCAAGATCAGTATGAGGTGCGTTCTTGATTGGATTATCTACTTTATCAAACTCGCTGGACTTAATCTTATCGATTTCTTTTTTAATCTTAATTAAAGTTTCACAAAATCTGTCTATTTCTGTAAGGCTTTCACTTTCAGTTGGTTCTATCATCATTGTGCCAGCAACAGGCCAGGACATAGTTGGTGCATGAAAACCATAATCAATTAATCTTTTCGCAATATCTTCCTCCGTTATTCCTGTTTCTGATTTAATTTTTCTAATATCAATAATACATTCGTGTGCCACATTGCCATTTGACCCTTTGTACAAAATCGGAAAGTGATCTTTTAATCTATGAGCTATATAATTTGCATTCAATATTGCAACTTGGGTAGCAAGCTTTAATCCAGTTGATCCCATCATTTTAATATACATCCAAGAAATTGATAAAATGCTTGAACTTCCCCAAGGGGCAGCAGAAACTGCTCCAATTCCAGAAGTTGGCCCACAATCTTTTATTACTGGGTGGTTGGGCAAGTAAACTTGTAAATGTCTTTTACAAGCAATTGGTCCCATTCCAGGTCCTCCCCCACCATGAGGAATACAAAACGTTTTATGTAAATTAATATGACAAACGTCTGGACCAAAATTTCCTGGTTTAGCAATTCCCACTAACGCATTTAGATTTGCACCATCCATATAAACCTGACCACCATGTTTATGAACTAACTCACAAATATCTGATATTTTTTCTTCGAAAACTCCATGAGTGGATGGGTAAGTTACCATTAATGCCCCAAGGTTTTCAGAATGTTGCTCTGCTTTTTTCTTTAAGTCATCGAAATCAACATTTCCTTCTTTATCACAATTAACAACAACAACTTTCATTCCAGTCATTTGTGCACTTGCCGGATTAGTACCGTGTGCTGAACTTGGAATTAAACATATGTTTCTATTGGCCTCATCCCTATCTAAATGATACTTTCGTATAACCATTAATCCCGCATATTCACCTTGAGCACCTGCATTAGGTTGAAGAGAAACACCCGAGAAACCAGTTATGGAACGCAACCAATTTTTTAGATCAGTAAATAGATCTCTGAATCCCTCCATTTGTTCAATTGGGACAAATGGATGAGGTTCTGCAAACTCTTTCCATGAAATTGGGATCATCTCAGCGGCAGCATTTAGCTTCATTGTGCATGAACCAAGTGCAATCATTGTTCTATTCAATGCTATATCCTTATCTTCTAATCTTTTTAAGTATCTCAACATTTCAGTTTCAGAATGGTATGAGTTGAAAACTGGATGTTCTAAATATTTTGAGGTTCTCAATAAGTTTTTTGGAAGATTAGGTAAACTTACTGAAGGATCCTCTTTTTTAATTGATTCTGCTGCGTTAAAAATTTTTAACAGTTGATTTACTCTATAAACATTCTTTCTTTCATCAAAAGAAACTGCAAGCATTTCAGAATTTACTTTACGTATATTAACTTTTTGATTTAAAGCATTTTTATAAATTTGATCAGTTTTTTCTTTAGTAATGATTGTGACAGTATCAAAAAAATAATTAGAATAAAGTTCATATCCAGACTGTTTTATTTTATCGGCAAAACTTTTTGCTAATTGTGAGACTCTTTCAGAAATATTCTTAATTCCATCTGGGCCATGATAAATAGAATAAGCTGCTGATACAATTGCTAATAGAGCTTGGGCGGTGCAAATGTTGCTTGTCGCCTTGTCTCTTCTGATATGTTGCTCTCTAGTTTGCAAGGACAATCTGTATGCCTTGTTGCCGTGTCTATCAACTGACACACCGACAATTCTTCCTGGCATTGATCTTTTGTACTCATCTTTTGTTGCAAAAAAAGCTGCGTGTGGACCTCCATATCCCATTGGGATACCAAATCTTTGTGAGCTTCCAACTGCTATGTCAGCACCAAGTTCTCTTGGTGTTTTTAATTTTGCTAATGCTAGCAAATCACAAGCTAATACAGACTTACCATTCTTTTTATGAATTTTGCTAATTGCTTCACTTGGGTCTTTAATATCTCCTAAAGTTCCAGGATATTGTAAAATTCCACAAACTAAATCCTCTTTTAACTGGTCTAGAACCTCATCTTCTTTACCAACCAATACTTTTAAACCCAACGGTTCAGCTCTAGTTTGAATTACATTTATTGTTTGAGGATGACAATCCTCAGATACAAAAACTAAATTACTATCTTTTTTGTTCAATCTGTGACTTAAGCCCATAGCCTCCGCTGCTGCTGTACCCTCATCTAATAAAGAGGCATTAGCTATATCCATTCCAGTAAAATCAACAATCATTTGTTGAAAATTTAATAACATCTCAAGTCTTCCTTGAGCTACTTCTGGCTGATAAGGTGTATATGAAGTATACCAACCTGGATTTTCTAATATATTTCTTAAAATTACATAAGGTGTATAAGTTCCATAATAACCCATACCAATAAAATTAGAGTAAACTTGATTTTTTTTTGATATTGCTCTTAATTTTCTCAAAGCTTCATATTCTGAATTTGACTCACCAATATTTAATTCACCTTTAAACTTTATTTTTTCTGGTACTGTGCTGTCAATTAAATCATCTAGTGATTTATAATTTAATTCTTTTAACATTTTTGATTGATCTTCTTTAGAAGGTCCAATGTGTCTCTTTAAAAAATCTTTTTCTGAATTTGGTAACATTATGCTGATGTCTCCTTTGCAAATTTATCGTACTCTTCTTTATTCATAAGAGTATCAAGTTCTGATTTATCTTTTAACTTTAATTTAAAAAACCATGCTCCACCTTCTGGGTCAGCATTGATTTTTGATGGATCGTCAACAATTGATTGATTAATTTCTACAACTTCACCACTTACTGGCGTATAGACATCACTTGCAGCTTTTGTGGACTCTACCACTCCCGCAGTTCCATCTTTTTCAACATTAGATCCTTTCTCAGGTAATTCAGCAAAAACTATGTCGCCTAACATTTCAGTTGCATGTTTTGTAATTCCAATAGTTCCTACTTCTCCATCTAGTGTAATCCATTCATGTTCTTTTGAAAATTTTGTATTAGACATTAGCTTCTCCTTTCACATAACTTTTTTTATAAAATGGCAAATCACAAACATTGGCAGGCACTTTTTTTCCTCTTACTTCTAAGTAAACTTTTGTATCTTTTTTAGAATGAGAATTTGAAATATAGCCCATTGCGATTGAAGCATTAACGCTTGGTCCAAATGTTCCGCTAGTGACTTTTCCAATCTCATTGTCTTTTTCATCAAAAATTTTCGTTGACTCTCTTGCTATAACTCTAGTCTCTGGTTTGATACCAACTCTTAATTTTGACACGCCTTCTTCGATTTGTTTTTTTATTTGATGTGATCCTATAAAGTTATCATTTATTCTATTTTTTGAAATTGCCCACTTTAAATTTGCTTCAACTGGACTGGTATTTTCGTTTATGTCATGACCGTACAAGCATAAACCTGCTTCTAATCTTAAAGTATCTCTTGCACCCAACCCAATTAAAGTTGACCCTTTAGAAATTAACTCTTCTACAAAAGAGATTGCGACTTTATTAGGTAATGATATTTCAAATCCATCTTCACCTGTATATCCAGATCTTGTAATATAGATTTCATTATTTTTAAAAGTAAAATTTTCTCCGTTCATAAACTTTAATTTTGATACATTTGAAACTACATTTTCAAGAATTGTTTTAGACTCTGGACCTTGTATCGCTACAAGAGACAAATTATTGTTCATGTCCAAATTTTGATCATCCAATGTATTTTTAATAATCTGAAGATCGTTTTGTTTACAAGCGGCATTTAAAATAATCATGTACTGATCTTTCATTCTTGTGATGATGAGATCATCATAAATTCCCCCATTCTCTTTCATTAAAAACGAATACTTGCTTTGATTAATTTTTAAATTTTTAAGATCAGTTGGTAAAATTTCTTGGAGTTTGTCTGTTATATCGTTACTGTATTTAATAAATAACTGCCCCATATGGGAAACATCGAAAATTCCGGATTTATTTCTTGTAATATTATGCTCTTTTACAATTCCCTCAGAGTATTGTATCGGCATACTATAGCCAGCAAACTCAACAAACTTAGCGTTGTACTTTTTATGTAATTCGTATAGTGCAGTTTTTTTTATCATATTAACTCTCTAACCCCCTCTGTCGTGGTGCCTGAGAGATTTTAGCTCCTTCGGCGAGAATTTGTCTCTTTCCAGAGTTAATATGTACGGTCCTTTTGCCTGAGAGTTTCCGGGGTGGTTGCTCCTTCGGCGCTACTTAATGTAGTCTCTCCCGTGACTAATTATATTAGCATATTTTTGACAATCGTCATCAAGAAATAGTTTTTTTTTCCAGTTTAATAACATTGTAAAACTGTAGTAATACTGCGAATAATACAATTGACCCCCCAATTAAAACAATAAATGGTGGATTTTCACTCACAAATAACCATGCCCAAAGAGGTCCAAGAATAGCTTCAGTGAGCATTATGATACCAACAATTGCCGAGGGCGTAGATCTTGCTCCAATTGTTATAAAAATAAAACCAAAACCTAATTGAAAAAAACCTGCTAGAAAACCCAAAAATATATCATATGGAGAAATATTAATTTTACCTGCAACCAAATAACCAACAGACATTGCAACTATTCCAGCAATTAATTGTAACGGTATCATGTCTACATCAGGATATTTTCTAATAATAATAATTAAGATTGCAAATGATACTGGCATAATAAATGCTGCAATATTTCCAGACATTTGTCCTGGAGACAAAGATCCCCCAACCATTAAAATAATACCAGAGATAGCTAGTATAATTGATAAAAGAGTTAATTTTGAAATTTTTTCTTTTAAAAATAAATATCCAAAGATTGCTAGAAAAATTGTTTGAGTTTGAATAATAAAATTAGCATTGGCTACTGTTGTATTATACATTGCAAAAACATAGCCACAAAACCCAGAGGACAAAACTATACCGCCAATAAGACCAGGGAAACCTGATTTCTTAAAAGCATGAAAAACATCTTTTTTATAAGTAATGAGTAAAAAAATTGATACAACTAAAATAAAAAAAAGAGATCTCCAAAAAAGTATCTGCCATAATGTGGCGCCCTCAAAAGATTTTACAATCATTCCTCCAAAACTTAAACTAGTGGCACCAAAAAAAACTAATAGCGGGCCCGGTAATCTTGTTATTAAATTCATCTTATTTTATTAATTATATTCTTAGTTTCCATAGTATAAATTTTAAACAAATTTTCTGCCTCTGTAAGACTTATAATTTTGAATTTAATTTTTTCTCCAGGTGGGCATTGTACTAACTTGTCATAATCTGCACTTATCACAACAGCAATTTTTGGATAACCACCTATTGTTCCATGATCTGAAAGCATTACTATAGGGTCTCCGTCAGCTGGAACTTGTATTACTCCTTTTCCCAATCCTTCAGACTTGATGTTTGTTTTCTTTAAATTCTTAATTTTAGGTCCACTTAATCTCATTCCCATCCTGTCGGTAAGTTTTGAAACAATAAAATCTTTACTTGTGAAATCTTTGATTGAGTCTTCTGAGAAGTAATCAAAGTTTGTACCTTTAATCACTCTTATAAATTCTATTTTTGAGTTTAAGTATTCTAAACTTTTTTCAATTGAGCTTTCAGAAGCATTTAAAATTATTGTTTGTCCAATTTCTATTTTTTTTCCGTCATTAGGACCTACTTCAGCTCTAACAGTTGTCGAATAACTATTACAAAATTTATTAATCTGAAAACCACCTTTTACCGAAAGGTAGCCGTAGACTGACTTTTCAGTTGATATAATATCAAGACAATCTTTATTATTTAAATTGTAAGTTCTATAACATTCACCTTTTATTTCAGAAGTGTCTTTTTTAATTATCTTAAAATTAACATTACCTGTGATTACAATAGAGGTTTGACTTCCAGAAAATTCGAGTAAGGGTCCTTGGTATGCAAACTCTAATACTGCATCATCCTCTTTATTGGTAATTAATGAGTTAGCAATTAGAAAATTCCTTTTGTCTATTGCTCCACTAAATGGAAGGCCTACATGATATAAGTTATCTCTTCCTAAATCTTGAAAAGTGGTATTTATACCAGGTCTTAATACTTTAAAACTATTTTTGCTCATTAAATTTTGAATATTCCTTTTTTGAAATTTCGAAGAACTCTACTTCATCACCTGGATCGATTAATGTTAATTTAGTCGGATCCTTAGTAAAAACTTTTTTAGGTGAGTTACCAATAATATTCCACCCACCTGGACTCTCAAAAGTATAGATATTACAGAATTGTTCCGTAATACCTACTGAGCCCTTAGGTACTTTAACCCTTGGAGTTTCAAGCCTATCTAATCTGATTTTTTCTTTAATATCACCAAGGAAGGGCATGCCAGCAATAAATCCTGTCATATAACAAAAATATTTTTGAGATATTAACTGATTGACTATTTCTTTTTTTCCTAAGCCAACTTTTTTTTCAACCCTTTCTAGGTCAAGTGCAAACTCATCATCAAAACACACCGGTATCTTTACTTTTTTTGTTTTAGCTGACTCACAAGTTGAAATATCAAGATTTTCTACAGTATCTTTTATCTTTTTATAGTTGGTAAGTTCTAAATCAAAATAAATTATTAATTTATTATACGAAGGTGCAATGTTTTTTATGCCAGTAATATTTTTTTCTCTTATATCATTAAAATAATTTATTACTTTAAGATTAGTTTCTTTATTTACAGTATCGCCAAAATCACAATATAAAGCTGCGTCGCCAAGATTGTATATATTTTTGATCATGCCATGTTATACTTTAACTCATAAATTATGGAAATTAATATTAATTGTGATTTAGGTGAAAAATCCAAACACCACTCTAATAAATATGATCCTGAACTATTAGGTATAGTCAATTCTGCAAATATTGCTTGTGGTTATCATGCGGGAGATGAAGATACTATGAGAGAAACTATAAAAATATCAAAAAAAAATGGTGTAAGTATTGGAGCGCACCCATCATTTAATGACCCTGAAAATTTTGGACGAAAAAGAATTAATCTTTCTTCAACTGAAATAGAGAAACTTATTCAAGATCAATACAATATACTTCAAGCCATTGCACAACAAAACAAAGTCAGTGTATCTCATATTAAACCACATGGTGCATTAAATAATATGGCGTGTGAGGATATTGAGTTGGCAACCATTATTGCAAAAACAATTTATAAAATTAATAAAGATTTAATTTATTTAGTGCCAACAGGTTCAAAAATGGAGGTGTCTGCAAAAAAACTAGGAATGAAAGTAGCTTGTGAAATTTTTGCAGATAGAAATTACGAGGATGATGGAAACCTAGTCTCAAGAAAGAAAAATAACGCTTTAATAACAGATCCAGTTAAAGCGCAAGAACACGTTCTAAAGATGGTTAAAAACCAAGCGTTAAATTGTCTCTCTGGTAAACAAATTCCTTGTGAAATTGATTCAGTGTGTATACATGGTGATAATCTTTCATCTTTAGATACAGCTTATAAGGTAAGAGAAAATTTAAAGAAAAATAATCTAAGTTTATTGCCGTTAGATGAATTAAGAAAGTTTAAATAATGCTTAAAAAATTTTTAACAGTTTTATTATTTGTTTTAACTACTTTTTCTGCTTATTCAGCGGGGGGTGGTGGAACAGGTGGTGGTGACAAAGAAAAGCCAGTGTCTCAATACGAAATAGCTGTAAAAATGATCAAAAAAGCAAAAAAATTTGAGAAGAAAAATAAGATTGATAAAGCGCAAAAACAATACAAAAAAGCAATTGGATATTTACTAAAACATAATAAAAAATTTCCAGCAGACCCAGATACATTAAATTATTTGGGCTTCACGCATAGAAAAGTTGGTGATTACGAAAATGCAGAAATCTATTATTCGATGGGGCTTGAATTGGATCCTAAGCATGTAGGTATAAACGAATACATGGGGGAGTTATTTGTGGTCACTAATAGATTAGATGAAGCTAAAGAAAGACTTGCTGTTCTTAAAGATTGCAATTGCAAGGAGTACGATGAGCTTAAATTAGTGATTGAAGGTAAAAAAGAGTCTAAATACTAATTAATATTTTGAATCATTTTCTCAGGAAGCCACAAAGCTATTTCAGGAAATATAATAATTATAACTGTTGCTAAAACCATTAAAAGAAAAAGTGGAAAAGCACTTTTTGCAATATATCCCATATCTTTTTCTGCCATCCCCTGTAAGACAAACAAATTAAATCCGACTGGAGGAGTTATTTGTGCCATTTCAACTACAACAACTAAGAATATACCGAACCAAATCATATCAAAACCAGCTTGTCTAATCATTGGCTCAATTATTGCCATTGTTAAAACCACTGCAGATATTCCGTCTAGAAACATTCCAAGAATTATGTAAAAAATCATCAATACCATAATTAGTATGTAAGGCGAGAGCTCCATTTTATCTATCCAAATTGCTAAATTTCTCGGTAATCCAGTAAAACCCATGGCTAGTGAAAGAAAAGTTGATCCAGCAAGAATAAATCCGATCATACAAGAGGTTTTGGTTGCTCCTAACAAAGATTTTTTAAAAGAGTCCATAGTTAAACTTTTTTGAAAAAAAGATAATATTAATGCTCCAACTACTCCTAGTGAAGCCGCTTCTGTTGCGGTGGCCACACCTGAATAGATAGATCCTATTACAGATATAATTAACAATATAACTGGAATTAGTTTGCCTGATCTTTTAATTTTTTCAAAAAAAGGTATTTCTTCCTTCAAAACAGGCATCTGATTTCTATTCATCAAAGACCAAATAACAACGTAAGTCATAAAAATAATAGCAATCATTATCCCGGGAAAAATTCCAGCAATAAAAAGTTTAGCAATAGACTCTTGAACTGTAACACCATAAATTATTAAAATTATAGATGGTGGTATCAACAATCCTAAAGTTCCGGACCCAGCTAAACTTCCAAGTAATATTTTTTCCGGGTAATTTCTTTTACGAAGTTCCGGTATGGACATTTTACCTACTGTTGCAACTGTTGCAGCAGAGGAACCTGAAATGGCTGCAAAAATCGCACAGCCAACAACATTTACATGAATAAGTCCTCCAGGAAGTTTTTGCATCCACGGAGAAAGTCCTTCAAAAAGATTTTCAGATAATTTAGTTCTAAATAATATTTCACCCATCCAAACAAATAATGGAAGTGCGGTAAGTGTCCAAGAAGATGACATTCCCCAAATTGTTGTTGCCATTGCATCACCAACTGGTCTTGACGTAAACAATTCCATTGCAATAGCTGAGACACCAACCATACTTAAAGCAACCCATACACCGCTACTTAAAAATAGTAATAAAACAGTAATAAAAAAAATTGCTAATATAATTTCAGTCATTTCAGTGCTTTAAATAGATGGTGTAAAATACAAATAAAAAAGATTAAAGATCCCAAAGCTAAACTTGTCTGGGGTATCCAAATTAAAATTTCATCAGCACCTTCGCTTCTCTCCTGAAACTTATAAGAAACAAATAACATCTTGCTGAAATAGAAAAAAAGGAATCCTGAAAAAATAGACGAAATTGATAAACACCATAGTTCAAATATTCTTTTTAATCGACCGCCCATTTTTTCTAGAAATAAAGTAATTCTTATGTGGCCGCCCTCTGAAAATGTATAAGCAAGTGCAAAAAAGGTTGAGGCAGCCATACAATATCCTGAGTACTCTGACAAACCTCTTATGTAAAAATCAAAAATTCTAGAAGATATTCCAATTAAAATAAAAACTGCAACAAGTATGAGAAATATAGCTGCTAATATACCTGAAAATTTATAAATTCGATTAAGGAAGTTTTCTATTTTGATTAACATAATTTAAAAAGGCCATCTTTTATAGATGGCCTTTTATTTTAAATTATTAATATTTTGATAAAACAGTTTGTCCTCTTGAACCAGCTTTGCTAGCCCATTCTTTAGACATTGTTTGACCGACTTTTTCAAAATGAGATTTTAAAGCAGCGTTAACTTTACCAACATTCATGCCAGCATCAGCTAAAGCTTTTTTGTCATTTTTATTTCCCATTTTAGAAAGCTGCCAACCTTTTCTCTCAGCAACTGCTGCTTCTTTCATGATTAAATCTTGAGTCGCTTTATCTAACTTATTCCATGCCTCTTTATTAGCTATAATCATGTTTTTTGGAAACCATGCAGCAATGTCATAAAAATATTTTACTCCATTTTCCCAAATTTTTTTGTTCTTACCAGTTGTTGGAGAGGTAATCATACTTTCAACAGCTCCAGTTGAAAATGCTTGAGATATCTCAGCAGCTTCAATTTTAGTTGGAGCCATACCAGTTAATTCTGCAATTCTTACAGTAGCACTGTTATAAGCTCTAAACTTAAGACCTTTAAGATCTGCTACACTATTAATTTCTTTTTTAGAGTACAAACCTTGAGCTGGCCACGGAACTGCATATAAAAACACAAGTCCTTTTTTATCTAAACTTTTTGCAATTTCAGCTTTTGAAGCTTTATAAAGTTTCATAGCATCACCATACGAAGTTGCTAAAAATGGAAGTGAGTCGATTTCTAGTAATGGATCTTCTTTACCTAAAGCTGACATAAATCTTTCTCCAATTGGAGCCTGACCAGTTCTAACAGCTCTAAAAATTTCTCCCCCTTTAAATAGAGAACCGCCCGGATGAGTAACTATAGTGAGTTTGCCTTTACTTTTTTTTGTTACATTATTTGCAAATTCAGTAGCGTTTGCTGAATGGAAGTTTCCGGCACCATAAGCTAGAGCCATATCCCATTTTTCAGCAGCATTTGAATGTGTAAATACAAGTAGGGCAACAAAAATTGATAAAATATATTTAAATATTTTCATTTCTCCTCCTTATTTTATTAAACACCTATTTGATTATGTCTAAATCTTTAAATCAATAAAAATTTTCACTACTTTTAATTGAATTATACAAAAAATTTTATATTATTAAGGAATCTTGATTGAACAATCTATTATACTCTTACAAATTATCTTCATAGATATTATTCTTGCAGCGGACAACGCGATTATAATTGGACTAATAGCAGCTAACTTTGTTCCTAAACACAGAAAACAAATTATATTGTGGGGTGTTGCAGGTGCTTTAGTTTTTAAAGTTATTTTTGCTGTATTTGCAACCTACTTGTTTAAATTTTATTTTATCAAAATTTTAGGTGGTTTACTTTTAGTTTGGATCGTTAATGATTTAAGAAAAGATCTGTTTGAGATCAAAAAAATTAAATCTCCAACCAAGGTATCAAAACAGCCCTCATACATACAAAGTGTCTATAAAGTTCTTTTTGCGGATATAACAATCAGCTTCGATAACGTTATTGGGGTAGTTGGTGCTGCAAAAGGAAATTTTGGATTTATGGTTTTTGGTTTGGTTTTATCAGTCGTTTTGACAGGTGCTCTTGCGACTTACCTTGCAAACTACATTCAAAAACATCTATGGATCGCTTATATAGGTTTGGCTTTTATTTTAATTGTAGCCATTCAATTAATAATTGGTGGTCTTGTTGATTTAGAAATACTGAAGGTAGCCGAAGATTTTAAAAAGTATTTCTAATTTTTTTTTCAATAAATTCAGCTCTTAATATTGTAATCAATATAATTGCTATTAGAGGAATACAGATGATATTCATTAACTTCCAATTAGTCAAAACTAACAATATACCTGCTGATAAACTTCCTATTGCGTGTACTGAATAAACTACAAAATCGTTTAAACCTTGAGCTTTAAACTTTTCGTGCTCTTTGTAAGTTGTTACCAGAAGACTTGTCCCTGATATGAATAAAAAATTCCAGCCAAACCCAAGAAAAATCAGAGCAATTAAATAATTAAAAAAAGTTTGGTCAAGTAAACTTAAGACTATTGTTACACCATAAAGTAACAGGCCAACATACATAATTTTGCTATGTCCGAATTTCTTTATCAAATTTCCAGTTATTAGGGATGGTAAAAACATTGATGCAACATGCATCTGAATAACAAAACTTGTCTTATCTAATGACATATTTTCCATTACATGCATGCTTATTGGAGTAGCAGTCATCAAAAAGGTCATTATTGCATATCCAAATGCACTTGCCACCATTGCTTGTAAAAATCTAGGTTGAGAAATAATTTCAAAATAGCCTCTACCAACAAAACTTATATCTTTTTTTTCGATTGTATTGTTTTTGTAAAATAAAAAGAGAATAGCTGGCAGAAACATATACACCGCAAGGGATACATATGAACCAACATATAATTGTTCTGACAAAAAGTTTTTTGTTAAATTTGCTGTGCCTGGACCAATAAATGCAGAAACTATACCTCCTAAAAGAATTATTGAAATTGCTTTCGGTATTTTCTCTTTATCAACACTTTCAGCTGCAGCAAATCGATATTGATGAGTAAAAGCCATACCAACCCCAATAAAAAAATTTGCAAAACAAAATAAAATAAAATTCTGTGACATAACTGAATATGCGGCTAATAACGAAACTAAAGAATTAGAAATAGCTGCAATAATAAAACCTGTCCTTCTTCCTAATAAACTCATTGTTTTGGTTGCAACTATTGCTCCCAGTGCGATACCAACAACAGATATTGACATTGGTAAAGTTGACAAAGATTTCAACGGGCTAATTTGTGATCCAATAATACCACTTAGAAAAACTGTTACCGGCGCAGCTGTAAAGCTAAAAATTTGACTAAAAAAAAGTATGAATAAGTTTCTGTTCATTAGTTAGATCCTTATTAAAAGAATTAACTTGTCAAACGTATTTCATTTGAAAAAGAACTTCAAACTTTTTCGTATTCAAAGTTTTGGGTGGTCTCGTTAACTTGTATTTGAACAGCTCCATTACTTAAATGAAACTTTCGAGCCATTTCTGTGAGTGGTGATAAAGTAATTAGCCGATTTAAATGATGTGTTTTTTTAATTAATTTGAATACCTCTTTTACGATTAATTTACCTCCACCTCTTTTTTTTGACCATACTGTATATGCAATTGCTATTTTTCCTACTTGATAGTCTCTACGGATACTTTGAAGAAAAGCATCTTTGCTCATCATATCTAATTCTTCAACACTTTTTGGTATTTCATTAGTAAAAGCAAAACACATTACAGCATGAATTTCACCTTTGTATTTTACTCCATAAATTTTTCTACCATAACTAGTTCTAAATTTATTATCTAACTCAGGTCTAACAGGATCCTCGTTTGTATTACATTTTTTAAGCTCAATAATTTCAGCTCCTTTAATCCAGTCAAAAAGATTATCTATATTTTTTGAGATAATCTGTTTATTTCTTCTGATTCTAGCTTTAATCCTAGGTTTAAACGTTTTAGAACTTTTCGAATTATCGTTTTTTGTATATTTAGAAACTAATTGTTCTTTTACAGTTTGAAGAACTTCCTTAGTGTTTTTTGTGGCACTATTTTTAATATATTTGGAAACTAATTTTTGCTTAACATTTTTAAAAATTTGTCTCATATCAATTTTTTTTCAACCTTTTTAAGATATCACTAAGAGTTTTGTCAGTCGACTTATAAAATTTGAATTTTTTAAATAATTTAACACCTTGTTCATTTAATCCTCCAGGTGTTTGAGAATTTTTTACCAAAATTGATAAATCTTTTTCAGAATTTTTTTGTGCGTTTTCAGAAAGTGCAACAAACAATGAAGTAATATAATTTTGAGCATTTTCTCTTTTAATCCCTTTTAAAATAAGCCATCTTGATAAAGTATTTAAAAATTCGTAGAATGGCGCCATCATTCCAGATGTTGACCAGAAATTAAGAGATTTTTTTTCATTATTTATTTCAATAACCGTACCTAAGTGAGAAAAAAATTTTTTTACTTTTTTATTTGGTGGAAATATTGGAACTGGACCTTTTCTTAAAGATATTGGTGGCAAAGGAATTGCACGAACAATATCTTTATTAATTTTAGTTAATTTTTTTAATACTGGAAGTTGTATTGTTGAAATAAAGCTAATAATGACTTGTTTTTTTTTAAAATTTAGTTTTCTGATGATTTGATTACCAACCTTTGGCGTAACAGCTAAAAAAACCCAGTCTGATTTATCGATTATTAGCTGGTTGTCTTTTTCAATTTGAATTTTTTTATTCTTTTTTCTTAAAAAAGAGGAAATTTTTTTATTCCGTTCTGATAAATAAATTTTTTTAAACTTTAATTTCGACCCTAGGATGCCAATAACTACGGCTTTTGTAATTTCACCAGTTCCAATAAATCCTAATTTCATAATATTAAGAATATTCTTATCACAAAAACTAAAATATTGATGTGGTGCTAAAAATTACACTTAAAGGCTTTTTTGAAGGATAGTCCTAAAAAACCGGGAGCTAAAGATGGCTAGATAGGACTATCTAACACCAATATATCACACTCCATAAAAATTGCATTAAGCAATTTTTTGATATTAATTAAATATTTATGAAAAAAGGTCACAGGCCTATTACAAAAGTCAAAAATCCAGAGCCAAATTCTATGAGTCCAGATTGGGTTGTGTGGGCTGCCTGGGCGGATCGCATCACTTTTGAGGAGATAAAAAAAAGATCTGGATATTCTGAAAATGACGTAATCAAATTGATGAGGAAAAAATTAAAACCCTCTTCTTTTAGACTTTGGAGAAAAAGAGCTAAAAATCAAAGCATCAAGCATAGAAAAAAATTTGAATTATCAAGAAAAGAAATAAGAAGAAAAATAAAAAAAAATGACTATATATAAGAAATGAAAAATATTCTCATTTATACAGGTCCTTCTTGTAATTTTTGTGATGCTGCAAAAAGATTGCTTGAAAGAAATAAATTAAAATTTAATGAAATAGATGTTTCGTCCGGTGAAGGTATAAGAGATGAGATGATTAAAAAAACTAATGGTCAAAGAACTATACCCCAAATTTTTTTTGGGGAACATCACGTTGGTGGCTACACTGAATTAAGAGCTTTAGAAAAAGAAAATAAGCTAAAAAAGCTTCTAGAATAAAATAAAATAAAGTATCAATAGTATTAAAGTAATTTCAAAAAAAAGTTTTAAATTGATGTAATTTTTGTTCATCAAATTTTTCTTTTAACTTATTTTTTATAAAAGAAAAACTTAACTGAACCAACAACACACATACAAAAATCCCAATAAAAGTCAGTTTAATTGAGAAATTTTTAAATCCAAAATAACAAGCAGCTAAAAAGGAAAACCAAGAGATTTTTGAAATAAATATTTTAAATATTAATCCAACTTTTTTATTAAAAATTGATTGCGTTTTAATGATTGATAATGACCAAATTAAACCTAATAAAAAAAGGGTATATTGAAAAATCATTTTTTAGGTTTGAAGTTTAGACAGACACCATTGTTGCAAAATCTTTTTCCAGTTGGTTTAGGTCCGTCATCAAATATATGTCCGTGATGACCGCCACAATTTTTGCAATGATATTCTGTTCTTGCGTAACCAATATGATGATCAGTTTTAGTTTCAAACACGTTAGGTAATGACTCATAAAATGAGGGCCAGCCAGAACCACTTTCGTATTTGGAACTAGAGTCGAATAATTTTACATCGCAATTTACACAGTGATAAGATCCTTCTCTTTTTTCTTCGTTTAATATACTTGATCCTGGTCTTTCAGTGGCCTCTTCAAATAGAATTAATTTTTGTTCTGAAGAAAGTTTTGAACTAATTTTTTTCATAATATTGATGCACAAGATTTATGTAAAATTGCATGAAGCTCAACTAATTTTTTAAAATCTTTGTTATATCCGCCGCCTAATACGCCACATAAAGGTATTTTTTTATCAAAAAAATTAGAAATTACTAATTCTTCTCTATTTCTAATACCTTCATCTGTGATTTTTAATTTGCCAAGTCTATCATTATAATGAATGTCTACTCCAGCAATATAGAAAATCAAATCGAAGTTTTCTTTGTTTAAAATAAGTAAATTCTTTTTTAAAATATCAATATATTCCTTATCTTCAGTATTATCTTTCAATTCTACATCTAGATCGCTATTTGATTTTTTTGCTGGGTAATTTGATTTACAATGCATACTAAAGGTAAAAACTGATCTATCTTTTTTAAAAATTTCAGAATTTCCATTTCCTTGATGAACATCTAAGTCAATTATCAATACTTTTTTAATAGTTTTTTTTGAAAGCACATGCTTAGCTGCAACTGCTACATCATTGAAAACACAATAACCTGCTCCTTCATTTCGTGTTGCATGATGGCTTCCGCCCGCTGTGTTACACGATAAACGATTTTGTAAAGCCAATTTACTTGCTAGGACTGTTCCACCTGTAGCTCTAAATGATCTATTAATTACGCTATCATTTAGAGGAAAGCCTATTTTTTTTTGAGATTGGGTATCTAAATTCTTATTTTTAATCTTATTAATATAGTCTAGTGAATGCGCTTTACTTAATGTTTCTACAGAACAAAATTCAGGTTGTATAAATTTTTTGGTAACGCCTTCATTTATCAAATAATTTGCAAGCTCGCCAAATTTTTTTATGGGAAATTTATTATCGTCATTTATTTTTGCAACATAATCATCATGATTTATTATTGGTAAGTTCATTTAATTACTTATTCTCTTATTAGATATTAATATCCCGCTTAAAATGAATAAAGCTCCTAATGCATGAAAAAACATAAATCTCTCTTCAAAAATAATCAATGCCATTATCGCACTTAATATTGGCATTAAGTGCAAAAAAATTCCTGATCTATTCGGACCAATCAATGAAATTCCTTTGATCCAACATATGAATGATAATAGGCCTGGAAATAAAACAACATAAGCGAGAGTTAGCGTAAAAGGTAGGTTAATTTCAATACGATAACCTAAAATAAACTCAAAAATATAAACTGGAATTAAAAATAGTAGACCAAAAGAAATAATTATTTGTAATAAACAAAGCTGAGATACGTCATGTTTTTTCATTTTAAGTAAGGCCGAATATGTCGCCCAAGATAACATTGCAACAACCATAGTTAAATCACCTTTATTAAAATTTAGATTTCTTAAAACTTCAAAATTAGCTTTTGTAATAATTGTAATGACACCCAAAAATGATAGTACCACTCCAATCAATTGAAATATGTTAGCTTTCTCAATCTTCAATATTGAAGAAATGAACATAATCATTACTGGAATTGTTGAAATCATAAGCACACCGCTAATAACTTGAGTAAAATTTAGTGAATAATACACTATGGAATTAAAAACTGTAACACTTGTTATTCCTAACAAAATAAAAAATTTATAATTATCTATTATATAATTTTTGTTAAGAATAATTTCATTATATGTAAATGGTATCAAAATAAGCCACGCAAATAACCATCTATAAAAATTTAAAGAAAAGGGTGGAATTTCATGGTAACTAGCATACTTTCCAACTAAAAAATTTCCAGACCAAAATAAAACTGCTAAAAATAGAAATATATAAGCAAAGTTAATTTTTCTTATCAATTCTAACTAAACCTTACGGAACTGTAGGGTTCCAGATCTAAATTGGTTTTTTCTCCAGAAATCATTTTTGAAACTATTTTCCCCGAAATTGCACCTAAAGTCCATCCTAAATGGTGATGACCAAATGAATAATAAACGTTTTTATGATTTTTTGAACTTCCAATTATTGGTAAAAAATCTGGAAGTGTTGGTCTAAATCCTAGCCATTCATCTTCATGCTCGGGTAATCCATCAAGCATATATTTTGCATTCTCCATTAAATTTTTAATTCTAGATTTTGAAAGTGGATTATCTAATCCTCCAAATTCTACAGTCCCAACAACTCTTAAACCTTGCTCCATTGGTGTCATACCAAAACCCCTATTTGCAAAAACAACAGGTCTTGAAATTAAATGTTCACAGTTTTTAAAGTGAATATGATATCCCCTTTCAGTATCTAAAGGAATATTTTCGTTTAAATTATCAGTCAATTTTTTTGAAAACGCACCACATGCTACAATTACTTTATCAAAAATTATTTTTTCATTTGCAGTCTTTATAATCGGTGTGTCGCCATTGAAAATTATATTTTCTACGTTTATTTTTTTGAATTTGCCGCCTTTTTTTAAAAAAAGATCAAATAATTTTAATAATACTTTTCTAGGGTTAATAGTGTGTCTAGCATTAGGATAAAAAACTCCCCCATGATAAAATTTTTTTAAATTAGGCTCCAAATCACTTATCTCTTTAGGAGTTATTAATTGTTGTTCTACACCAAGTTGATCCCTTATTTTTATTTCTAATTCTCTACTCGCTATATTTTTTTTGGTCCAAACATACATTATACCATTTTTTTTTACCAAACCATCAAGATCAATTTCGTCAAATAGTTCGTCATAAGCAGGTAATGCTAAATCTAAAATTTGATGCATGTATTTTGCTGTATGCATCATTTTTTTTGATGTGCAATTCTTAATTAATTTAAAGAACCATGGGATCATTTTTGGTACATAATTCCACTTTAAGGCTAATGGTCCTGTTGAGCTCATTAGCATAGCGGGGACATCTGTTAATATGTCTGGCCTATTTAGTGGTACAGAAGCGTAAGGTGAAAAATGACCAGCATTTCCATAAGATGCTGCTGAACCGGGTTCCTCCCTATCAAAAAGATGTACTTCATAGTTTTTTTTTTGAAGAAATAAAGCGTTACATACACCTTGAATACCAGCGCCTACTATTCCAATTTTATTAAAACTCATTCTTAAAGATACAATATCAAAAAGAAAAATTATTGCGACAAATTAAGCAATAAGTTGCTTTTGATAAATTTTTGTACTCATCACAATACTAAAACCTATCATCGTTGCTAACATTGAAGAACCACCATAAGACATTATTGGTAAAGGGGAACCAACTATTGGCAACAAACCTAAAACCATAGACATATTTACAGTGATAAATACAAAAATTGATGATGCAAATCCAAAACAAAACAATTTACCAAAAAAAACTTCTAGCGTTTTTTCCTATATCTATCACTCTATAAATAATAACACCGTAAATAAATAAAAGTGCTAACGACCCAATAAAACCATGCTCTTCGGAAAATAACGTAAAAATAAAATCTGTATGTTTCTCAGGTAAAAATTCAAGGTAACCTTGTGTTCCTTTTAAAAAACCTTTTCCAGTAAGACCGCCTGATCCTATAGCTATTTTAGATTGAATAATTTGATAACCTGCTCCTAAAGGATCTTTATCAGGATTAAAAAAAGTTAAAATTCTAAGTTTTTGATATGGTTTTAAAAATGCAATAACAAAAGGCATTGAAATTAATAAAAACAAACCTGAATATATAAAATATTTTAAGTTAATGCCTGCAAGCCAGAGCACTATAATTCCGCTTAGTGCAATTAAAATTGAAGTTCCCAAGTCAGGTTGACTGACAACTAACAATATTGGTAGAATCAATATCATCATAGGAACAAGTAAATTTTTAAAGTGGTTAATCTGACTTATCTGGGCTCTGTGATAAAATTTTGCAAAACAAACTATAATAGCAATTTTCATCAATTCTGACGGTTGAAGATTTATAAAGTACAAATCGACCCATCTTTGAGAACCAGAGGCAGTAATTCCGTAAAGAGATGCCCATATAAGTAATCCCAAAACTACAATATAAAATAGATAACCAGTTGCATGCCAAAATCTTATATTTAAGAAAGAAAGAACAAACATCATTACAAAGAAAATTATAAATCTTAAAACATGACTTTTTGTATGATATAAAAGTTCACCTCCATCGGTTGCATACATTGCCAAAGAACTTATGACACCTAATATTAAAATACAGACTATCAGAATATAATCCATCGATCTTAATTTTTGAAAGAATGTTGTTTGTCCGCTTAGTGCTGTTTCTTTAAACATTTATATTTCCATTAAACTTTTTTCTCTGATTTTTTCTCTTTCCTCGTGTCTATCAACAATAGTTTTAAATAATTTTTTTGCTAAAGGTGCTGCAGCAGAACTTCCCGCTCCACCATGTTCCACAAAAACACTTAAAGCATATCGTGGATTAACATATGGTCCAAATGCTACATATAAGGCATGATCTCTTTCTTCATAAGGAATTTGTGATATATCTAGATCAAGTTCTCTTTGTATCTCTGTAATTTTTTTGACCTGAGAAGTTCCAGTTTTTCCTGCAAATTGGTATTTTTTATCGTTAATTCTTGATGAATAGGATGTGCCTGTGACTTCGTTTGTAGATGCAAACATAGCTTCAAGAACAAATTTTACATTTTCCTGGTTTCTATACAAAGGTTTATAAAGATCGGTATCGCCTTTTTTCTTCTCTAAAGAAAAGTCAACCAATGCATCATCTTGTTGGAAGTCGCTTAATTGTTCAATTCTATTTTTTTCCATTTCAGCCTTTATTTTTTCATAAGAGTCACTTTTTTTTATCGTAGATTATTTTTGGTTTAATCTTAAAACCTCCATTTGCAAGTTGAGCAGTCATAAGACATAGTTGAAGTGGAGTTGTCTGCATATACCCTTGTCCTATTCCAGTAATTAAAGTTTCTCCTAAAACCCATCCTCTTCCTAACGCATTCTTTTTCCATTGTGTTGATGGTATTAATCCTTTTTTTTCTTCGTTGTAAGTTCCATTAAATACCTTTTCACCTAGACCAAATTTTTTAGCTGTAAGATTTAATCTATCCACTCCAAGTCTTCTTGACATTTCATAAAAAAAGGTATCACAGGACACTTTAAGAGCTTTTCTTAAGTCTACGATGCCATGACCTGTGTCTTTCCAACAGTGATATGTTTGCCCGTACATTTCTGTTTTGCCAGTGCAATTAACTTTAAACTTTGTTGAGATTACATCATTTTCAAGTGCGGAAAGTGCAACAATTGGCTTAATGGTTGATCCAGGAGGATATAAACCTTGTATAGATCTATTTATTAATGGTTTTTTTGGATTGTTAAGTATTTCATTCCAATTGTCATGACTTATTCCATACAAAAATAAATTTGGATCGAAAGATGGAGAAGAATGCATTGCAATTAGTTCACCAGTGTAAATATCCATAACACATATTGATCCAGCTTTATCTTTAAGAAGTTCGTTACATTGAGCTTGTATTTCTGTATCGACTGTTAGTTTAATATTGGTTCCTTTTTTTCCTTCAACAAAATCAATCTGATTAATTCGTTTTCCATATGCGTTTACTTCATATCTTTGGATACCATTTGAACCAATTAATTGATTTTCATAAGTTTTTTCTAAACCAATTTTACCGACTCTTAGACCGGGAACGTGACTTTTTTTAATAACTTCATTTTCAATTAAATCTTTTTCACTTGCTTGAGCAACATATCCAAGTAAATGAGTAAATTTTTCATCATAAGGATAGTTTCTTGCAACTGAGAGAACAGGTTTAGCACCTGATAATTCATGAAGGTAAAAATTAATTTTTGCAAACTGATCCCAGCTTAAATTCTCCGATATTATCAAAGTCTCCCAAGATTTTTGCTGGCTTCTTTTCTTAAGAATTTTTTTAAAAGTTTTAGAATCTATATCTAGGATGTCTCTAAGTCTTATCATTAAATATCTAAAATCTTCAACTTGCTCAGGTACCACATGTAATTGATAAACTTTGAGATTGCTGGCAATTTTATTACCGAAAAAATCTTCAAAATCCCCTCTGACAGGTGGTAATCTCCATTCTCTTAATCGATTTTTATCAGATAAAGTTAAATATTTTTTATTCTCATTAATTTGAAGACTGAAGAGTCTTGTTATAATTCCACCAAATATTACTAATTTAGCAGCAGTCATAATGAACATTCTTCTATTTACTGTGCTAAGTTTTTTGTATCCTGAATCTCCTCCACCACCAAACATAATTATCTCGTAATATTAAATTTTGAATAATAATCAAAAATATATGAAAAAATATAATAAAACATAAATGTAAAAATAATATTAAAAAATAGGAAATAATAATTCATATCTATTCCAAAAAATATTATAAGAACAATATAAAGTATTGAATTTACTAGTGAGATAGTAAATAGAAAAAAAAGCCAATCTTTTATGAGGTTTGGTCTCAAGGTGATATTTCTTAAATATACCGCAAAACCACATATTAAGAGATATGAAAGACTGCTAATGCCCATAGGTAACCCAACAACGACGTCGTTTATCAATCCTGCGATAAAAACAAGGCCATATCCTAGCTTTTCTCCACCTTTTAAGCTCCAGTAAAAAAATTAATATAAATGGAAAATTAAAAGAGAAATATTTAAAGTTAAGATAATTAAAATCAAATTCGTTAAGAACTGATATAAATAATATAATAATTGGTAAAGAATTAAAAATTTTACTTAAAATTGATATTTTTGATATTTCAATCATTTTGTTTTACCTCTTCAAAAGATACAATTTTTACCAAACGCAATTGGGAAAAATCTGAGTGGAATTTAACTTTAATAGTATCAAGACCAATTTCCTCATTGGCAATCGTTTTTCCAATTGGAATTCCCGAACGAAAAATTCCTCCTGATCCAGACGTAAAAATTTCAGAGTCATTCTCTAATTCATAATCATCTTTTATGTATTGAATTTCTCCATAACTAGACCCACTTCCTGAAAGTATTGATTGAACACCATTTGGTTCTATAGAAACAGGAATTTTACTATTTAAATCTGACAATAATAGAATTCTTGAAGTTGAATAATTTACTTCTACAACTTTTCCCACAAGAAATTTTCCGTCTAAAACTGCCATACCCAATATTACGTTATCTTTACTTCCTCTGTTTACTATTACAGACCTTAAAAAAGGACTTTTTTTATCTATAATTACTTTTGCTAATAGTTCAGATGATTGTGTTGATACATCGTTAATCTTTGATTTAAGTGCCTCGTTTTCAGATTTTAAAAAATCTGAATTTAGCTTTGTTGCCTTAAGGTTTTCATAATCTTCTTTTAATCTTTCATAGTTTGAATATAAACTAAAATGACCACGTATTGTTTGATAGCTGCTTTTGGCAATGTTTTCTGGAACAGATACAATAAACGTTGTTCTGTAAACAATTTCTTTTATAGATAGTTTTAAAAAGTTTACTCCTTTGAAATTATATTTACCAAGTACTATTATAAAAATTGAAAAAAGTATAAGAGCTATAAGTGAAAATCTCTGTTGGTTTCCTTTTTTAAGAAATGCAGATCTGATTGCAATAATGAAATCATCTCTGTTTGTTTGCATCGTTTATTAATATTCAGATAATACAGTAGAGAATATTTCCTCTTGTTCTAACGCCTTCCCAGTTCCGATTGCAACACAAGCTAAAGGATCATCTGCAATATGAACTGGTAGACCAGTCTCTTTGGATAATCTTTTATCAATGTTCTTTAATAATGCACCGCCTCCAGTTAAAGTTAAACCCATATCAACCAAGTCTGCTGATAATTCAGGTGGTGTATTTTCTAAAGCATCTTTAATTCCATTAATCATTTCTCTTAAAATAGGATTTAAAGCCTCAACTGAGTCCTCTTCAGTAATACCTACTTCCTTAGGCGTCCCTGATCTTAAATCTCTACCTTTAACAGCATAAGTGTTATTATTTGTTGCAATTGCTGTTCCAATTTCTTTTTTAATTTTTTCTGCAGTACTATCACCAATCATTAAATTGTATTCTTTCCTCATATAATTTGCGAATGCCCCGTCCATTGCGTCTCCTGCTACTCTTAAAGAATTGGAATACACAACTCCACCAAGAGACATAACTGCGATTTCTGTAGTACCACCACCTATATCAATTACCATTGATCCTGTTGCTTCTGATATTGGTAGACCCGCACCGATAGCAGCTGCTATTGGTTCCTCAATTAATTGAACACGTCTTGCACCTGCTGCAAGAGCACTGTCTTGAATTGCTTTTCTTTCAACTGGTGTTGAGCCTGTCGGTACACAAATTAAAATTCTTGGATTTGCAAATGAACTCCTTTTGTGAACTTTTTTAATAAAATGCTTAATCATTTCTTCTGTAACAATAAAATCGGCTATAACTCCATCTCTTAAAGGTCTTATCGCCTGAATATTTCCTGGAGTTCTACCTAGCATCGTTTTAGCTTCATCACCTACTGCAAGAACTGATTTTTTACCTTTGTTATCCACAACAGCTACAACTGATGGCTCGTTTAAAACAACTCCTTGGCCTTTTAAGACTACAAGAGTGTTTGCTGTTCCTAAATCGATTGCCATATCTTGGCTCCATATTTGTGTTATCTTACCTAATATCGACATTTAAATTCCTTTAACTTTTTGGTGTTTAATACTCTCATTCATAGCTTTTTTCTCTCGCTTTATTAACATTTTATTTAATGCATTCAAGTAAGCATTTGCTGAAGCAACTAGTGTATCAGTATCTGCAGATTGTCCAACAGTAGATCTGTCATTTTCCTCAATCTTGACACTTACAGTTGCCTGAGCGTCAGTGCCTTCTGTTACAGCATGAACTTGATATAATAAAAGCTTCATGTCATGGGGATATAACGCTTTGATACACTTAAATGTCGCATCAACAGGGCCATCTCCCGTCTGTGAAGTTTTTTTAATTTCGCCAAAGACATCCAGTGTCATCTCAGCTTTTTGGGGTTCTCCAGTTCCTGCAAAAACTTTCAAAGATTTTAAATTGATAGCATTTATTTTATTGTCAATTATTAAGCTATCATCTACTAAAGCAATAATATCTTCATCATAAACATGCTTTTTCTTATCAGCTAAAACTTTAAATTTTCCAAATGCAGCTTGCACAACATCGTCTGTTAAGTCTGAATATCCTAAATCACTTAACTTATCTTTAAATGCATGCCTTCCAGAATGCTTACCCATTACTAAAGATGTTTTTTTAACACCAACACTTTCTGGTGTCATAATTTCATATGTTTCTCTATTTTTTAACATTCCATCTTGATGAATTCCTGACTCATGTGCAAAAGCATTTTTACCAACTATTGCTTTATTAAATTGAACTGGAAATCCAGTAGCGTTCGAAACTATCTTTGAGGCTTTGCTTATAAGTTCTGTTTTAATTCCTGTTTCATAAGGCATTAAATCATTTCTTGTTTTAATAGCCATTACAATTTCTTCCAAAGCAGCGTTACCTGCTCTTTCTCCAATTCCATTGATAGTACATTCAATTTGTCTAACACCTGCAGATAAACCTGCTAAAGCATTTGCAACTGCTAAACCTAAATCATTATGGCAATGTGCTGATATAATTGCTTTATCTATGTTTGGTACTTTGTTTTTTATATGTGTTATTGTTCGCGCAAATTCCTCAGGAATTGAATACCCAACGGTATCAGGTATATTAATTGTAGTCGCACCACATTTAATTGCTAGCTCGATAGTTTTACACATAAAATCTAAATTTGTTCTAGTTCCATCTTCACAAGACCACTCTACATCGTTAGTAAACTTTCTTGCGTAAGTTACACTTTCTTTAATTGCATCTAAAACTTGGTCGTTAGTCATATCAAGTTTATGCTTCATGTGAACTGGACTAGTGGAGATAAAAGTATGAATTCTAAATCTTTTTGCAAACTTAAGTGACTCATGACAAGCATCTATATCTTTTTTTAATGCTCTTGATAAACCGCACGGTATAGAATTCTTCACACTTTTACTTATTTCCGAAACTGCTTCAAAATCACCAGGAGATGAAATTGGAAATCCTGCCTCAATTATATCAATTCCCATCTCATCAAATACTCTTGAAATTTGAATTTTTTCTTCAACACTCATTGAAGCCCCAGGTGATTGCTCACCGTCTCTCATTGTCGTGTCAAAGATATAAACTTTTTCTTTGTCGCTCATAAAATAATAAATTTAATTATTAAGATAATACATTCTCTAGCACAGATTGCAAAATAAAAGAGTTAAACTAGTTATTTATTAGTTCTAAATTAATTCTTATCGCTATCTACTAGTTTCTTTTTTGATATCCAAGGCATCATAGCTCTTAATTTAGCACCTACTTTTTCAACTGGATGTTCAGCAAGTTTCTCTCTTGTTTTAAGAAATTTTTTCTGGCCATTTTTGCATTCATCCATCCACTGCTTGGTAAATTTACCTGATTGAATATCTTGAAGAACTTCTTTCATTCTTTTTTTTGTTTCTTCTTTGTTTATAATTCTAGGGCCAGACATATATTCTCCATATTCAGCAGTATTAGAAATTGAATAATTCATATTTGCAATTCCACCTTCATAAATTAAATCTACAATCAATTTTACTTCGTGAACAGTTTCAAAGTACGCCATCTCAGGTTCATAGCCAGCCTCAACCAGAGTTTCATAACCATTTTTTATTAGTTCAACTAATCCCCCACATAAAACAGTTTGCTCTCCAAATAAATCTGTTTCTACTTCATCTTTAAATGTTGTTTCAATAATACCAGATCGACCTCCACCAATCGCTGAAGCATATGACATTGCTAAATCTCTTGCTTTACCCGATCCGTTTTGATGAACTGCAAAAAGACATGGAACTCCCCCACCTTTTTCGAATTCACTTCTTACTAAATGTCCTGGGCCTTTTGGCGCAACCATAAAAACATCTAAATCTTTTCTAGCTTTAATTAAATCATAATGAACATTTAATCCATGTGCAAAAGCAATTGAAGTTCCCTCTTTTACCCTTTGTTCAATATGATTTTTATAAATTGATGCTTGAAGTTCATCAGGTGTTAAAACCATAATCACGTCTGCCCATTCAGCGGCATCAGATAAATTCATAACTTTTAAACCTTTTGACTCAGCTTTTGCTTTACTAGTAGACCCATCTCTTAGTGCTACGACGACTTCTTTAACCCCGCTATCTTTTAAATTTAAGGCATGAGCATGTCCTTGACTACCATACCCGAAAATAGCAATTTTCTTATTCTTAATTAGATTTGGATCAGTATCTTTTTCATAAAACATCTTCATAATATCCTCCTTAAATTATTTAAAAACTTCAGCCCCTCTAGTCATTGCTACAGCACCAGTTCTCGATACACTTACTAAACCAGTCTTTTTAAGATCATTCATTATAGTATCTATCTCTCTTCTTAAAGCAGTAATTTGTATTACTACTGATTTATTTGTTTTATCTAATACAACGGGATTAAATTTTTTGCAAAACTTAATAGCTTTCTTTCTTCTAATGTTATTGCCCACAATCTTTAGTAAAGCCATTTCTTTAAAAATTATTTTCTTATCACCCCTCATAAAATCAGCAACTTTATGAACGGGCACTAATTTTCCTAATTGAAGTTTAATCTGCTCTATAACTTGTGGTGTACCAGTGGTAACTATTGTAATTCTTGAAATGTTTAATTTAGAGTCAACTTCAGCAACTGCTAAAGACTCGATGTTGTATCCTCTTCCAGAAAATAAACCAACAACTCTTGCTAAAACACCTGCTTCATTATCAACCCAAACAACAATAACATGTGTATCACTTTTTTGTTTTTTTCCAGGGATGCTATAAGCTGATTTAGGTTTTGACATTAAACTAAAGTTTTTCCTTTTCCAGTAATCTTATTTTCTTTTTGATCATTTGGACCTAACAACATTTGGTTATGTGGTTTACCAGATGGTATCATTGGAAAACAATTTTCTTCTTTGTCAACTAGACAATCAAAAATAACGGGTTTATTTACATTTATCATTTCTTTTATTTTTTCATCAAGTTCATCAGGAGTTTTGGCCCTTATACCGACACATCCATAAGCTTCAGCTAGTTTTACAAAATCTGGAAGCGCTGCAGTGTAACTTTCTGAATAATTTTTTTCGTGAAGAAGTTCCTGCCATTGTCTAACCATTCCCATATACTCGTTGTTTAAAATAAAAATTTTAATAGGTAAATTATATTGAACTGCTGTAGACATTTCTTGTATTGTCATTAACACAGAGGCCTCTCCCGCAATATCAACCACCAATTTATCAGGATGTGCAATTTGAACACCAACTGCTGCGGGCAATCCGTATCCCATTGTTCCTAAACCTCCAGAAGTCATCCATCTGTTTGGTTTATTAAATTTATAATGTTGCGCTGCCCACATTTGATGTTGGCCTACTTCAGTAGTTATATAAGTATCTTTATCTTTTGTAAGCTCATACAATCTTTGAATAGCGTGTTGTGGTTTTATGGTTTTATCACTGTTTATAAAATTAAGTGAGTTCACCGATCTCCATTCGGAAATTTTCTCCCACCATTTTGAAGTTTTTTCTTTATTAGAACTTGCAAAATTTGGATTCTTTTTCTTTAGAGTCTTTATTACCGAAAGCATCACCTCAGAAACATCACCGACAATTGGTAAATCAACTTTTACATTTTTATTGATAGATGATGGATCGATATCTATATGAACCTTTTTCGATTTTGGTGAAAACTCATCTATCTTTCCAGTTATTCTATCATCAAACCTTGCACCAATGTTAATCATCAAATCACAATCATGCATTGCATTGTTTGCTTCATAAGTTCCGTGCATACCAAGCATTCCTAAAAATTGATTATCATCCCCAGGATATGATCCTAAGCCCTGTAAAGTAGAAGTTATCGGAAAACCTGTAAGTGATACTAGTTCTCTTAATAACTCGCTAGCTTTTGGTCCAGAATTAATTACACCTCCGCCAGTATATAATATTGGTCTTGATGAATTTACCATTAACTTTACAAGTTGATCAATTTCACTTTGATTAAATTTGTTATGAATTTTGCCATTTAGTTTTTTTCTTTTGATTGAACTAACATATTTTGTTTTTTGAAACTGAATATCTTTTGGTATATCAACTAGAACAGGTCCTGGTCTTCCTGTTGTGGCAACTTCAAAGGCCTTATATATAATTTTTGATAAGTCTTTAACATCCTTTACAAGCCAATTATGTTTTGTACATGGCCTTGTAATTCCTGTTGTGTCACACTCTTGAAACGCATCTGTGCCGATTAAATGAGTGGGAACTTGTCCAGATATACAAACTAATGGTATTGAGTCCATGTATGCATCTGTCAAAGCAGTAACAGCATTAGTTGCTCCTGGTCCAGAAGTAACCAATACTACTCCAGGCTTACCGGAAGACCTTGCGTATCCTTCTGCTGCATGTCCCGCACCTTGTTCATGTCTTACTAAAATATGTTTTATACTTTCGTGATTTTTTAATTCATCATAAATTGGAAGAACCGCACCACCAGGATAACCAAATATATATTCTACGTCTTGATCCTCAAGACATTTGAAAACAATTTCTGCACCTGAATATAATTTAGACATTTGGCCAATCTAGCTGAAGTTGAGCTAATTGGTCAAGTTTTAGCAGAAATTATTTTAAAATTTTTTTGAATGGATTTTTTGATTTTGGATCAATTTTGTGCCAATTAATCATATGACCTCGAGACCAAGTACTCTGTCTTTTGGCGTATTGTCTAGTTTTTATTAATATCTGTTCTTTAATATCCTTCAATTCAGCTTTTTTACTTAAATAAGAGTTAATCTCTTTAATACCAATCACATGATTAACGGTATTCAGTTTGTTAATTTTAATGAGATTGAATTTCTTTACTTCTTTTATGGCTCCTAAATCGAACATCCTATCAATTCTTTTTTCGATGTTTTTTATTAATTTGTCTCTTGGATAATCCACATAAGTCATCACAAACTCATTCTTATCGAAAAAGGTCTTTGTTTCTTTAAACCATTTGTATAATGATTTTTTTGTAAGCTTTTTAACTTCGTATGCTCTTATTGATCTATTAACATCATTTGAATTAATAAATTTTTTAGATACAGGATCTAATTTAACTAATTTTTTATAAAATTGCTCCTGGCCTAATTCGTTGTGAAGCTTAAGTATCTTGTTTTTTTCTGAAAGTTTGAACTTTGGAATTCTTACTAGCCCATCCACTAAAGCTTTAAAATAAAGACCAGTTCCACCTACAATAATTGGGATCTTTTTCTTTTTTCTAATTAAATTTATTATTTTGATACATTCTTTGAGCCATTGACCTGTTGAAAATCTTTTTCGTACATCAATAATGCCGAATAAATGATGTTTAATTTTTTTTTGATCTTTTTCTGAAGGCCTTGCTGTAAGTATTTTAAGCTGCTTATAAACCTGCATACTGTCAGCATTAACGATTTCTCCATTAATTTTTTTCGCTAAGTTGATTGCTATTTTTGATTTTCCTGAAGCTGTTGGTCCAGCTATAAGAATGATTTTGGACTTGTAGTCCATGTTATTTTAATTTGACACCTATATATCTTTTTTGATTTTGATCATTAATTACAGCTATTAAAATCGTTTTACTTGAAGTCTTTAGGGCTGCATTTACTAAATTATTAAGTTCTGTTGCACTCTTAATATTTCTTTTTTGAGCTTCGACTATTAAATCACCAACTTTTAGATAATTAATAGGACTTTCTGTGTCTATCTTTGTTATAACAACTCCAGTTGTGTTTAGTGGAATTTTTTTCTCTACTAAGTCATCTCTTGTTATTTTTCTTACTTCAATTTTTAAACCGTCTATAAAAGTTGCTTTAGGTTTTGTTGGTTTTTCTGCTTTAAAGTCCTCAGAAGTCTCTAATCTTCCTAAAGTAATTTTTTTTATAATTTCTTTTTTATTTCTCCAAATCTTTACATTTACGACTTTTCCAACTTTTGTTTGTGCAACAATTAATGGAAGTTCTTGCATCTCATTAATCTTTTTACCATCAAACTCTAAAATTATATCACCATCCTTTATCCCGGCTTTATCTGATGGGCTACCCGGTGCAACACTTGCAACTAATGCACCTCGAGCTTTTTTCAATTTTTCTACATCTGCTATTTCTTTGGTGACTGTTTGTATTCTTACTCCTAACCAACCTCTTTTTGTTTCACCAAATTCTAAAAGTTGATCTATTACTAGTTTGGCACTATTTGATGGTATAGCAAATCCAATACCGATGGATCCTGATTGACCTAATATAGCAGTATTAATTCCTATTACTTCTCCTTTCATGTTAAATAGAGGACCTCCAGAATTTCCCGAGTTTATAGATGCATCCGTTTGAATAAAATCTTCATAACGCGCCATACCAATATTTCTATTTCTTGCTGAAACTATTCCTGCAGTTACAGTTCCTCCTAATCCAAATGGATTTCCAATTGCTATTACCCAATCTCCAATTCTTGCAGTATCAGAGTTTCCAAACTTTACTGTTTCAAATTTGTCATCTGTAATTATTTGTAGAACTGCAATATCAGATAAAGGGTCAGTTCCTAAAATTTTTGCTTTATATTCTTTATCACCATTTGCTCTTATGAATATATCTTCTGCACCTTGGATCACATGGTTGTTAGTTATAACAATTCCTTTTTTATCAATTATAAAGCCTGAGCCTAGTGCGCTTGATTTTCTTTTTTGAGGTGTTCCAAACTCTTTAAACATGTCTTCGAAAGGTGATCCTGGTGGGAATTCAAATGGGAAAGGATTTACGTTTTTAACAACAGTTGTAGATGTTGAGATATTTACAACCGCTGGCATTAACTTTTCAGTTAAATCAGCAAATGAGGCGGGTCTTTCTTGTGAAATTGCTGAGTGACTGAATAATACAAAAACTATAATTGAAAATATCGATCTGAGGTCCCTCATTATCTTTATCCTTTAATAAACCATATTATAAAGAAACCAATTAAAACAAATATAATTCCACCTAATCTTAATTGTTTATCGTTAATCATTTTTAATTTTTCTAACATACTTTTCATTTTTGAGGGAAATAAGGCATAAAGAATTCCCTCTATAAAGAGAAATAAACCTAAAGCGACAATTAAGTCGTCCATTCTACTATTGTTTGATTTGTGCTTTTACGTTTCCGAAGAATTTGAAAAATTCACTATCGGGTGACATTATAAGTGAAGTTTCACCGCCTATTAATGCTCTTTCATAAGCTTGCATCGCTCTATAGAATGCAAAAAATTCCGCATCTTTTCCAAAAGCATCAGCAAATATTTTATTACGCTGACCATCACCTTCACCCTTCATGATCTCTGATTTTTTTTGTGCCTCTGCAAGAATTACTGTGACCTCTTTATCAGCTGTAGATGTAATTGTTACAGCCATCTCTGCTCCTTTTGCTCTAAACTCTTTTGCTTCCCTCTCCCTTTCAGTTTGCATTCTTCTATAAATTGCATCACTGTTTGCCTGAGGTAAGTCTGCTCTTTTAATTCTTACATCAACTATTTTTATACCAAAGTTTTGTGCCTCATTATTAACTCCCTCTTGAATAAGAGCCATTTGTTTATTTCTATCTTCAGATAATAAAGTTTGTAGTTCTTGAGTACCTAAAACACTTCTTATTCTTGAGTTAATAATTGTTGATAATCTTGATCTAGCAACTCTTTCATTTCCAACAGAGATATAAAATTTTAATGGATCCACAATTTGAAATCTTGCAAATGCATCAACAATTAATCTTTTTTGATCTGATGCAATAACTTCCTCTGGTGGAGCATCAAGGTTTAAAATTCTCTTATCTAAAAATACAACGTTTTGTATAAATGGTAGCTTAAAGTTTAAACCTGGCTTCAGTAAAATTCTTTTTGGATCACCAAATTGAAGAACTATTGCTTGATTTACTTCTTTTACAATGAAGACTGAAAAGAATGCTGTCAAAGCAAGAACACCAATTACTGGAAGTATAATTTTTTTCATTTAGTTCGTTTTCTTTTTTAGTTCTGGAAGTGGCAAGTAAGGAACAACCCCTGAACCTGCATTCTTCTCTATTATAACTTTATCAATGTCTGCTAAAACTTTTTCCATTGTTTCAAGATACATTCTTTCTTGTGTAACTTGTTTTGCATTTTTGTACTCATCAAAGATAGCTGTAAATCTACTTGCTTCACCTTCTGCTTTTGCAACAACTTCTTTTTTATATGCCTCAGCGGCTTGTAAAATTTTTTCAGCTTCACCCCGTGCCCTTGGGATTACATCATTAGCATAAGCTTCGGCCTCGTTTTTAGATCTCTCCATGTCAGCTCTTGCAGCTTGAACATCTCTAAAAGCATCAATTACTTGATCTGGTGGGTCAGCTTTTTGTGTTTGGACCTGTGTAATTTGAATCCCACTCTGATACTCGTCTAAAATACTTTGAATTATCTCACTTGCATCAATCTCTATTTGCGATCTTCCCTCAGTCAAAATTGGTTGAATGTCACTTCTTGCTATTACTTCTCTCATTGCTGTTTCTGCTGCAGCTTTAACCGTTCCCTCGGGGTCTTGAATTTTAAATAAAAAGTTTCCAGCATCTTTTATTACCCAGAAAACAGAAAAATCTATGTTCACAATGTTTTCGTCTCCAGTTAACATTAAGCTTTCTTCTGGGACATCAGCTACAACACCTGATGTAAAACCTGTATCTCTTTCTGATCTAAAGCCAATATCAATTCTATTAACTTTTGTTACTTTTGGAGTTAAAACGCTCTCAACTGGAAAAGGTATATGGTAATTTAATCCGGGTTGAGTTGTTGAAACAAATTTACCAAATCTTAAAACTACACCTTGTTCATCTGGTAAGACCCTGTAAAGTCCGCTTAGTGCCCATACGATAACTAGAATTGTAAGTCCAAAAAAAATCGGCTTGCCTCCACCTGAAGCTCCGCCAGGAAGAAATTTATTTATTTTATCTTGAAGATTTTTTATTAATTCATCTATGTTCGGTGGAGTTGGACCTCTTCTACCAGATCCATTCCCTGAACCTCCTCCAGGGGGTGATCCCCATGGACTTCCACCTCTACCTCTAAAATCATCAACCATGACAATGTATATAGTGTCTTTAATGTGAAAAACAAGTTAAGTATGCTAAAACATCGTTATAAATAGTGGACTTAATGAAGCAATGATTGAAAAACCAAGAGCAAAAACCTTTACAAAAAACCCAATAATTGGGACCAAATACACAATAGCTGTATCAAGTGCCAAAGGTGGTGTTGGTAAATCTACTTTTGCATCTAATCTTGCTTTAGCTTTAAAAAAGCAAGGATGTAAAGTTGGTTTATTAGACGCTGATATTTACGGTCCTTCATTACCAAAATTATTCGATATAGGAGACAAACCAGAAAGCGATGGTCAAAGATTAATTCCAATTTTAAAATATGATATTCAGTGTATGTCGATTGGTTTTCTAACAGATGAACAAACACCCATGATTTGGAGAGGACCTATGGTAACTAGTGCAATAAAAACATTTACTCAAAAAGTTGCTTGGAAAGATTTAGATTTTATAATTGTAGATATGCCGCCTGGAACCGGTGATACCCAACTAACTTTTACTCAAGAAGTAAAAATGGATGGAGTGATAATAATTTCAACGCCCCAAGAGATAGCCTTACAAGATGTAAAAAGAGGGATTAAAATGTTCGACAAACTTGGAACAAAAATTATTGGATTAATTGACAATATGAGTTTTTTCAAAGGGGATGATGGGAAGAAATATCACATATTTGGAGAGGGTGGTGTTAAAAAAACTGCAGAGGAATTTAAGAAAGATTTTTTATGTGAAATACCACTCGATCCAGAAGTAGGAAAACAAGGTGATAAAGGAATTCCAATTGTTGAGAGTAATCCAAACAATGACGTATCAAAGATTTATTTAGAATTAGCTTCTAAAATTAAATCAATTTATCTTTTAAATTAAAAGCCTCCATCAATTCATTCCACTCCCTTTTAGAAAGCCCCGAACTTTCCATATCAACCTTTTCTCCTTTTATCAATTTTTGAATAATAAGTTTACCTTTTGATGAAACTTCAGATCCTCCAACTCTGTAGTCTAAAAAGGCATCGTAAGTAATAGGAACCCATTCTTTTAAGGTATTTAACATTGCGTCAGCATATGCTCTTATTTCATATTGTGCATGGCTGTCTGCTCTTAATCTTAAGAAATTCATTAAATTTAATAGATCAGTTTTCCAATACCACTGAGTGTAAGTATTTAGTGTTAGATTCATTCTTGCCAATTCTCTTGCAAGACCGGGTTCATTCTCTTCGACAACTGATCCATCATATCTTTCATTAAGCATTGTTTCATAGTTATCATAAGTTCTTTCAGCATCATCCTTCAATAAAGATAAAACTTTATTAGCCTGATCTCCTTCAAGCACCTCTCCCCTGCCTTGCCTGTTATTTTTTGATTGAGCTGCTAGATGTTCTTTTTTTGGTAAGTAAAATTCTTTATCCAAAATTGAATATCTGGCTGAATACTCATTAACATTTGCAGTTCTATGTCTTATCCATTGTCTGGCAATAAAGATTGGTAATTTAACATGGTATTTTATTTCGCACATTTCAAATGGTGTGCTGTGCCAATGCCTCATTAAATATTTGATTAGACCACTATCAGTGGAAACTTGTTTAGTTCCTTTTCCATAAGATACTCGAGCTGCCTGAACTATTGATGTATCGTTACCCATATAATCAATTACCCTGATAAATCCATGATCTAATATTGGTATTGCTTCGTATAAAATTTTTTCCAAATTTGGAGCTGTTACTCTTTTCGTTTCATTTTTTTGTGATTGAAGATCACGAATTTCTTGAGTTTGTTCTTTAGTAAGTTTCATGAATTTTATTGAATCTTTATATATAACTTTTATATTAATAGAGTTGGTTTTCCAACTATGACGATAAACGAATTTCGTAATAAACATTACGGACGTGGGGGCAGTACCCACCACCTCCACCATTTACAACTTACGGGGGTGAACTAGGATCGACGGATGTCTAAAGGCTATTTTTTCGTTCGGAATTGTTCCACCGTAACGGGCTATTTATAATTGCAAATGATAAATTTGCTCTTGCTGCTTAATTAATTTATTAATTAAGTAACGGGGTTTTGGGGCACCTGGCAACAGAACGCCCCTTTTTTTGTATGGCGCTAATTGAAAAAATCATAAATCCGCTAAGCTCTTTTCATCATAGAAGAATTTCAAGATATTTAAACGAATTAGACATTGAAAAAATAATTGATATAGGCGCACATAAAGGTGAGTTTCTTGAAAACATGCTTAAAATAAAGAAAGTAAATTCTTTTTATGCATTTGAACCTCAAAAAGATATCTTTGAAGAATTAAACAATAAATTTGTTAAAAACAAAAAAGTAACATTGTTTAATTATGCAATGGATAAAGAGGTTTCAAGTAAAAAATTAAAAATAAATAAAATTAGCATGAAGTCATCCTTAGCTGAAGCCAATGAAAATTCATTATACTTAAAATTTATAAATTTTTTATCACGATCAAAATCAAATTTTGAAGATGAATATGAGGTTCAAACTATCACGGTGGATAAAATTTTTGAAAGAATCAACTTGCAAAAAGCACTTCTCAAAATTGATGTAGAAGGTTTTGAAATGAATGTAATTAAAGGATCCCAAATAAAACTAAAAGAAATTTCGTTTATTCTCCTGGAAAATCAATTTGGTAACCATTTCAAAAATAACAGTTTTAAAAATATAACAAAACTACTTTCAGATCAAAATTTCAAAATAAATAAAAAATTTATTTTTCCAACACTGCATTATCAGGATGTTTTATTTAAAAAAGATTAAATCTATTTAAGAAATTGATTTAGATTTGGTTTGAAATAATTTGGTCCTTTCATAACTTTCCCATTCTCATTGTATATAGGTTTGCCATCATTACCCAATTTACTCATGTTAGAATTTTGAACCTCTTCAAAACATTGATCTAAGTTTACACCGAAAGCATGACCCGCTCCATATGTAACATAAAGAATGTCTGTAAGAGCATCAATTGTTTCTTTCAAATCTTTTGTGTTAATTGCTTCTTTCAACTCTTCAAGCTCTTCCTCTATTAGATCAATTCTTAACTTATTAATCTTATCTGAAGAAAAACTTGGCTTGACTTTAACTTCTTGCCCAAATGTTTTCATAAATAAACCTACTTTTTCAAAATTTGTCATAAAGCTCCTATATGATTCTAATAACTTTTAATGTATAATATAAAATACATTATCCAAATGAAATTTAGAAAAGAAATTGATAGCATGGGAAGCATTAAAGTTGATGATAATAAGTACTGGGGTGCTTCAACAGAAAGATCAAAAAAATACTTTGATATAGGGAAAATATTAGTAAATAAAACACTAATAAATGCAATTGCTATAATAAAACTCGCTGCTGCTGAGGTTCATAAAAAAGAAAAACAAATTGATGCAAAGATATGTAATGCAATAGTTAAGGCTTCTAAGGAGATAATCATAGGCAAACTTGATGGTAACTTTCCACTAAAAGTCTGGCAGACAGGTTCTGGAACACAAACAAATATGAATGTGAATGAAGTAATAGCTAATAGGGCAATTCAAATTTTAGGAGGAAAAAAAGGGTCTAAAAAGCCAGTTCACCCTAATGATCATGTAAATAAATCTCAGTCTACTAATGATGTCTTTCCCACAGCCATGCATATTGCGATAGCAATAGAGACTAAGAAAAAATTACTTCCCTCTTTAAAAGAACTTGCTGTTGAGCTCAAAACAAAAATCAAAAAATTTAAAAACGTCGTAAAAGTTGGAAGGACACATCTTCAAGATGCAACTCCACTTACATTAGGACAAGAATTTTCGGGATATTACTCCCAATTAACTGATTGTATTTCTAGGATTGAAAATTCTTTGAAAGAAATCTTCTTTCTTGCTCAGGGTGGGACTGCAGTCGGAACAGGAATCAACTCAAAAAAAAATTTTGATGTAAAAATTTGCAGAGAAATTAGTAAATTGGCTAAAATTAAATTTTATCCAGCCAAAAATAAATTTGCAGCACTAGCTGCCCATGATGCAATTGTAAATTTTTCAGGAACTTTAAACACAACAGCAGTTTGTTTGATGAAAATTGCTAATGATATTCGTTTCCTCGGCTCAGGGCCTAGGGCAGGTTATGGAGAACTAATATTACCTGCAAATGAACCTGGTTCGTCAATAATGCCGGGAAAAGTCAATCCAACACAATGTGAGGCTGTCACAATGGTTTGTGTAAAAGTAATTGGCAATCATACAGGAATTACATTAGCTGGATCTCAAGGACAATTTGAATTAAATGTTTTCAAACCTCTTATCGCCCATAATATTCTGCAATCTATAGATCTTTTATCAGACAGTTCAAAAAATTTTTCACGATTTTGTATTAAGGGAATTAAAGCAAATTTAAAAAAAATTAATCACGATTTAAATAACTCATTAATGTTAGTCACTGCTTTAGCACCAAAAGTAGGTTATGACAACGCAGCCAAAATAGCAAAATCTGCTCTTAAAAATAAAACTACATTGAAATTTGAAGCAACAAAAACTGGTCTTGTTTCTGAAGAAGAGTTTGACAAAATTGTGGATCCAAAAAAAATGACTTATCCAGCATAACTGGATAAAATTTTATTAACAAAACTTCTTAAGCTAATCCAATTGTTTATCGTAATAGATTTATTGTTAAAACTATAAATCAGATTATCAAGGTTATCATTCATTTCTGGGTTATTTTCGTTTAATGATATAAAAAATATTTTAGCATCAAACCTTGATAAGTTATAAATTAATCCAAAATTCACTTGATCTAGCTCTTTCTGGTTTTTTTTTGAAACTAAAAATTTTCTATAAAACTTATTTTTGTCAAAAATCTCAAAGTTAAATTTTCCTTTGAAAAATACATCATTCTCCTCTAAATAAATAGTTCCATAATTAAGGTTTAAATTCCCAATTTTTTTGTTCAATAATTTTGAATTACTTAACTCTATTTTTTCTCCAACATAATTTGAATTTATCAAAATTTCATTGAAGAAGCCTCCATTGATAACGTTGTTACTTTTAATCACCAGTCTTCCATTAAAATTTTCATTTAATAAAAATTCTTGAGAAAAGATTTCATCAAAAATATTCTTATTTGGAAAAATTTTTTTTATGTCAATTCTTTGAATTTTTGAGTTAATTTGAAAATCAAATGGTTCTAAATTAATTTTTCCTTTATAATCAAATTTATTTGTTCCAAGAAATGAATTATTAGACTCTAAATTAATTGAGTCTTCTTTAAAAAAATAATTAGTATTTAATTTAGACCTTTTAAAATTTACTTTTAAATTTTTAACTTGATCCTTTTTTTTTGACTTGTTTAAAAAACTTAATTTTAATGGATTTAATTTGATTTTTGTAATGTTCTCTTCTGAATTTTCATCATATTTCCAATCTAAGATGAATGGAATATTAAAAATTTTTCCCTTTGAAATTAAGGAATTTTCTTTCTTAAACTCATCATAAAATATAAGTATATTTTCAAGTGAAAGGAAAGAAACAATTTGACCTTCGTCACTCTTATAAAAAATTTTGCTTTTTAAAATTTTTATAGAATTTTTTGAAAATCTATTATTCAAAAAATTATTGATAAAATTAAAATCAGAATTTTCGACGAAAAAATTTGCATTTTTTATTTCAATCTTTTTAATAATATTATTTATCTTAAAAAAATTGTTTTGATTAATAAAAATTCTTAATTTTTTTATTTGGCTAAACTCTTTTTGATATCCCATTTTCTCTGTAAATATTACGACATCATTTATAATGTAATGTGGTTTTGGAAGAATTGAATATTTAATGTCAGGGGTTAGTGCAAAGTCTAAGTTGTATTCTTTTTTTAATTTTTGTTCTAATTCTTTTTGTATATTCTCGCTAATCACTATACCTGGGATTGAGAGATAAAGAAGATATAAAAAAAATATAATACTTAGTACAAATAAAGCATAATTTAATTGAAATTTTTCAGATATATAATTTTCTATGTTTTTTTTATTAAATTGGTTAAAGCTAATCTTCCAAGGGCTTTTAGACATATTGAATAATGCGAAAAATTTACTAAACAGCTTAATTAGTATATTTTTCTTAAAAAAATTTTTTTGTAGGAATGGCCGAATTTTAAATTTTTTCATTTTTTTATAAAATGACTTATAGTGATTTAAAATAAATGATAAACTCTGAATATCTAGAAAAATTAAATAATTTTCAAAAAGAGGCGGTTTTGCATACATCAGGTCCGCTATTAATTGTTGCTGGCGCTGGTTCTGGAAAAACAAAGGTTCTTACATCAAGAATTGCAAATATAGTTGAAAAAAATCTTGCCTTTCCAAATGAAATACTGGCCGTAACTTTCACTAATAAAGCAGCTAGGGAAATGCAAAATAGGATAAGTTTGATACTTAAAAAGAAAGCAGTTGGTCTTCCTTGGCTCGGAACTTTCCACTCTATATGTGCAAAGATATTAAGAAAACATGCAAAGGCTGTAAATTTAACTCAGAATTTTACAATAATAGATCAAGACGATCAGCAAAGATTAATAAAAAATATTTGTAAAAGTAATAATATTGATATCAAAAAAATTTCTCCAAATTTTGTACTAGCCTTAATAAATAAGTGGAAAAATTCAGGTTGGTATCCAAAAGATGTCAAAATTTCCAGAGGACAGATTTTAGAGAAAAATATGTTAGAAGTTTACAACGTATATCAAAAGAAACTTACTGATTTGAATGCTTGTGATTTTGGAGATTTAATTCTCCACTGTGTTAAAATTTTTGAAGAAAATCAGGACATCAATAAAATTTACTCAAAAAAGTTTAAATATATTCTGGTAGATGAGTATCAGGATACAAATTATATACAAAGCAAATGGCTAAAGCACTTAACCTTATTGCACAACAATATTTGTTGTGTAGGTGATGATGATCAATCGATTTATAGTTGGAGAGGTGCTGAGATCAAAAATTTTTTAGAATTTGATAAGGTTTATGAGAATACAAAAATTATAAGACTAGAAGATAATTATAGATCAACTCAAAACATTTTAAATGTTGCTTCCCATTTAATTTCTAATAATGAAAACAGGCTCGGGAAAAAATTGAATTCAAATAAAAAAGAGGGTGAGAAAATTAGATTAAATTGCTATAGAAACGGTAAAGATGAAGCTATAGGCGTATCAGATATAATTGAAAATGAGCTTAAAAAAAAATATTCATACAACAATGTTGCTATTCTCGTTAGAGCAATATTTCAGACAAGGGAATTTGAGGAAAGATTTTTAAAGATAGGTCTACCATACAGAATATTAGGTGGGACTAAATTCTACGAAAGAGCTGAAATTAAAAATTGTATCTCTTATTTACGTATCATTCAACATGAGAAAGATGATCTCGCTTTTGAAAGAATAGCAAATGTTCCGAAGAGATCTATAGGGGAAAGTTCATTGAAACAAATAAATGAATATGCAAGAAAAAATAGTTTATCATTAGAAACTGCTTCCCAAAATTTGATTAGTCAGAATTTAATCAAACCCAAGACTAAATTAGGGCTCTTGTCATTTTTAAATATGATTAATAAATGGAGGAATGATCACCTCATTAAGAAAACAAATCATGTCAAACTCTTACAAATCATATTAGATGAGTCTGGTTATTCAGCCTCGTTAAAGGATAAAAAAGATTTAGAAAACGAAAATAGACTTGAAAACATAAAGGAGCTTTTAAGCGCAATGAAAGAATTTGATAACTTAGAAAGTTTTCTTGAACATGTCTCTTTAGCAACGTCTATTGATCAGCAGTGGGAAGGTGAAAAAATAAATTTAATGACTATGCATGCATCTAAAGGTTTAGAATTTGACGCGGTGTTCCTGCCTTGTTGGGAAGAGGGAATGTTTCCTCATCAAAAATCTATAGATGAGAAAGGTCAAAACGGTCTTGAAGAGGAAAGACGTCTTGCATATGTAGGTATTACTAGAGCGAAAGATTTAAGTTTTATATCCTTTTCTTTAAATAGATTCTACCAAGGCGATTGGATAGATAGTTTATCATCAAGATTTGTTGATGAACTTCCAGAAAAGTTTATTGAGAAGAATAACAATTTAGAGAGAGATGATCAAGATTTCGACTTTAATCAGGATATAGATAATGATAATGAGAATTTTAGAAGCCCGGGATGGATCAGATATCAAAAAAGATTAAAATGATCTCTGAAAAATTAAAAGAATTAAAAAATAAATTCTATCATCACAAAATAGATGGTTATGTGGTAACTAAAAATGATGAGTATTTTTCTGAATTTGCAAAAAAAGATAAACTAAAAACTATTACAGGTTTTGATGGCTCACTAGGATTAGCGATAATATTAAAAAAAAAAAACTTTCTTTTTGTTGATGGGAGATATACTGAGCAAGCTAAAATTCAGGCTGGTAAAAAATTCAAAATATTTGAAATACCAAAAAAACTTCCTCACCAAATTTTAAATTCAAAACTTAATTTAGGGTTCGATCCAACGGTTTTCACCTCTAGGAATTTGCTATATTACTTTAGGAATAAAGTTAAGCTAACCCCAATAACAAAAACAATAGTAAATTCAAATATTTCAAATGATTACACCTCAAGAAAATTCTACTCTTTAAACCCAAAAGTAGTTGGAGAAACAGTAAATAGTAAGATTAAAAGATTAATACAAATTTTAAAAAAAGACAGGTCAGATCATATTTTTATATCTGCTCCTGAAAATGTGGCTTGGCTTTTAAACATAAGAGGAAGGGATAATCCTTTCAGCCCGATACCTAACTGTAGAATAATAATTAATATAAAAGGGGAAGTAAGTTTTTTTTCAGACATAAAGAAATCATCTAATATTTTTAAAAAGAAAATTTTTTTAAGAGTATCTTTTTATAAAGAGAAACAAATAGAAAATATTTTAGGTAAACTAAAATGTAAAAAAATTATAATCGACAAAAACTCTTGCCCCGTTTTACTTGAAAATTTAATTAATTCAAAGTTTAAAATTTCTAAGATTGAAGATCCTTTGTACTTAATGAAATCAATTAAAAACAAAGTAGAAATAAATAAAACAATCGAAAGTCATATTCATGATGGCGTGGCAGTTACTAAATTTTTATACTGGATAAAAAAAAATCAAAATAAAAAGATTTCCGAAATTGATGCTGAAAAAAAATTAGAGTTTTTTAGGAAACAAAACAAAAATTATCTTTTTCCAAGTTTCAGCACTATATCAGCAACAGGGAAAAATGGATCAATCATTCATTACCGTGCTTCAAATAAAACATGCAGAGAGATAAAACGAAATGATATATATCTATGTGACTCAGGTGGACAGTACACATATGGAACCACCGATGTAACAAGAACTATTTCTTTCAAAGAACAGCCAAAAAATATAAAAGATGCTTTTACAAGAGTTTTGAAAGGACATATTGCTGTAGCTACTGCAAATGTTTCAAAACAAAAAACTGGATCAAATATCGATAATTTAGCGCGGAAGTACCTCAAGGAAGTTAAAAAGGATTTTAGTCATGGTACTGGACATGGGGTAGGTTATTTTTTAAATGTTCATGAAGGTCCACAGGCAATTTCAAAAAGGAATAATATTAAATTAAGAGAAGGGATGATATTAAGTAATGAACCAGGATTTTACTTACAAGGAAAGTATGGAATCAGAATTGAAAATTTAGTCTATATCAAAAAAGAAAAAAATAATTTAATTTTTAAAAACCTCACATTGGTACCAATTGATATACACTTAATAAATTTCAAATTATTGTCCTCTCAAGAAAAAAGATATCTAATTAATTATCACTTTGAGGTATATTCTAAAATCCATAAATTTTTGTCTTTGAGTGAAAAAAAATGGCTTATAAAATCAATTTAACATTTCATCTAATGTTTTTTGATTAATTACTTTTATTTTATTTTTTTTAGCTAAATCTACTTTTTTAGTGGTAGGTTTTTCTCCTATAACTAAATAATCTAGTTTTTTAGTTACATTGCTTACAATTTTACCTCCATTACTTTCAATCAATGATTTAGCTTCTGCTCTTGAAATATTATTTAGTTTTCCAGTAAACATAAAGACCAGACCTTTAAGTTTTCCTGAGCTGTTATTTTCTTTAAAACCCTGTATATCTAATAATCTCGATAAATTTAAGATAACATTTAAGTTTACTTTCTCATTAAAAAACATCTTTAATGAATTTATTTGAGTATCACCTATTCCATCAATGTTGATCAGCTCTTGAATATATTTTTGATTTTTTAATCTTAAAAAATTTTCTTTTTTTCTTAAAAATTCACTCAAAAGCTTTGCATTTTCTTGCCCAATGTGTCTTATGCCGAGTGAAAATATAAATTTTTCTAGTGAGACTTTTTCTGATTTTTTTATAGATTTTTTTAAATTTTCAACAGATCGGTTACCCCAACCATCTAATTGTGATATCTTATCATAATCTAGGTTGAAAATGTCATAGGGGAACTTGATTAAACCTAAAGACCAAAACTTTTCAATTACTTTTTTTCCTAAACCCTCAATATTAAAGGCATCTTTTGAAACAAAATGTTTTAATCTTTCTTTTGCCATTCTATCACAATCAAAACCTCGATCAGGGCATCTTCTTACAGCATCAAATTTTTTGGTAATTTTATTAAATTCTTTGATCGTTTCAAAGCCACAAGGGCATTTTTTTGGAAAAATAAATTTCTTTGAATTGGTTTTTCTCTTTTTTAAATCTACCTCAACAACATGAGGAATAACATCTCCTGCTCTCTCAATTTTAACCGTATCACCAATTCTAATATCTTTTCTTAAAATTTCTTCCTCATTATGTAGAGTGGCATTTGAAACTACTACACCACCTATGTTAACAGGCTTAACCTTGGCTACCGGTGTGAGTGCTCCAGTTCGACCAACTTGTATATCGATATTTAAAATTTCTGTTACCGAATTGCTTGCAGAAAATTTATGAGCTATTGCCCATCGGGGTGCATTCGTAACAAATCCTAATCTTTTTTGGAGCTTAAAATCGTTTATTTTGTAAACTATACCATCAATATCATAATTTAATTCAAATCTTTTTTTTTCTATATCTTGATGATTTGACAAAAGATTTTTAATTCCTGTAATTTTTTTGTTTAATTCTGAGGTTTTAAAACCCCATTCTTTTAATTTGCTTAAAAAATCAGTTTGTTTATTTATTGATTGATCTGATGAAAATCCAAATGTGTATGCAACAAATTTCAAAGGTATTTTAGAAGTTTTTTTTGGATCTTTTTGTCTTAAAGAACCCGATGCTGCATTTCTGGGATTTGCGAAACTATCTTTCATTTTCTCAAAATCATTATTTTGAATGAAAACCTCCCCTCTTATATCGATATCTTCAGGAAAATCTTTTTGCTTTATAAAAAGTGGAATGTCAGATATTGTTTTTAAATTTAAAGTTATATCCTCTCCCTCTTCTCCGTTACCTCTTGATAATCCTCTAACTAATTTGCCAGACTTATATGTAAGAGAGGCTGATATACCATCAATTTTCGGTTCAGCACTATATTCAAATTCAAAATTTTTTTGTAAATTCAAAAAGTTTACAATTTTTTTTTCAAAATTTATCAAATCCTCTTCATTAAAAGCATTTGCCAAAGAAAGCATTTTTACTCTGTGGGGATATTTTTCAAAGTTTTTCGAAGGTGAAAAACCTAGTGTTCTTGAAGGCGAGTCTTTATCTTGAAAATCAAACTTTTTTTCGAGATCCAGAATTTCTCTTTTCAATAAATCAAAATCTTGATCTGATACTATTGGAGCGCTATCTTCAAAGTATTTTTTATTGTATTTTTTATATTGTTTTATTTTCTCTCGGTACTCTTTTTTCGCTGAACTTTTTAACATTTTAATCGAAAAGTTTTTTGAATTTTTTTAACATACTTTTTTTCTCATTATTAAGCTCTAACTTCGATTTGTAATCATTGTTAAAAACCTTATAAGATTTTTCGTACCATCTGCTTGATTGATAGTTATAACCTAATAACGATGCATATTTTTGGGATTCATTTTCTAAACCAATTGTATAGTATAACTCTACAAGTCGATGTAAAGCCTCCTCAACGTAAATTGTTTTTTCATATTTTTCCACTACAGTTTTATATCTATTGATTGAAGCAATCCATTTTTTTTTTTTCATATAGTGATGTGCAATATACATTTCCTTTGATGCAAGATAATCTTGAATTAAATCAAGTTTATATTTAGCATCCAGAGCGTAATCTGATTCAGGGTAATTTTTGACAATAAAGTTAAATTCTTCTTGTGCCATCAATATTGGACCTAAGTCCTTTTTTTCATCAACAATTTTTTCATAATAACACATTGCAAGAAGAAAATGTGCATAGGGTATATCTGGATTTCTAGGATAAGTTTTAATGAACCTGTTGAGTTCAGCTTCAGCATCAAAATAATAATCTTGAGCGTAATATACATATGCAGCCATAAGTGCTGCTTTCGGCGCCCATGCCGATTGCGGAAATAATAATTCTGCCTCATTAAATTTTTTCGCGGCATAGAGACTGTCACCTGATTCAAACTCTTCATAACCTTCCTTAAAAGCACGGATCATTTGTTGTTCCACGTCTTCTTCAACAATTAAAGAAGTTTTATCTTCCTTCGCGCAATTTGTAAGAAAAAAAGATACTAAAGAAAATATCAATAAAATTTTTAAAAAATTCATAAGTATGCAACTTTAAGATAATATAAACTAATCTTATGCGATAGACTTTAGAATATTCTTGTTCAAAAAGGAATGCGGAATATTTTTCTCTTTTAGCTCGATTATTGAGAAATTTTCATTTTTACTAAGCAATTTTCTTAAGCCCTGATTAGTAATGTTATGACCACCTTGACAAGAAGTAATTTTCCCGACCATTTTAAAACCCGATAGATATAGATCCCCAAGGCAATCTAGTATTTTGTGATTAACAAATTCTTTTTCATTTCTTAATTGTTCTTTATTCAGTACTTTATTTTGTTTAACAACTATCGCATTATCTAGAGATCCACCTTTACCAAGATTCAAGTTTTTAAGTTTTTCGATATCCTCATATAAGCAAAATGTTCTGGAATTAAACATGTCAGTTAAATCATCCATATAAATATTAATATTGTTTTTCTGGGTGTTTATTAACTCATTTTTAAAGTTTATCTCAAAATCAATTTCTAAACTTATTTTACTTGGTTTAAAAGAGATAGACTTTTCACCCTCTTTGTAATTTATTTCTTTATCTATAGTTATAATTTTGATTGGCTGGTCGCTTATTTCTAAATCTACTAAGTCAATTGCTTCTACAAAATTTTTTGAAGACCCATCAAGTATTGGTACTTCTTCAGAGTCTATTTCTATTAATAAGTTGTCTACACCTTTTCCATATAGAGCCGCCATTAAATGCTCAATTGTTGAGACAGATACACCATATTCATTTGAAATTTTAGTGCAGTAAGAGGCACTTGAAACATTAAACACACTTGGATAAATTATATTATTAGAAGATAAATCAGTTCTTTTAAAATATATGCCAATATTTGGTTTTTGAGGAACTAATGTAATATTGACCTTTTTTCCTGAATGAAGACCAATTCCAGACAGATTGATTTTTTTTTTTAGTGTTTTTTGTTTTAAAACTGACATTCAACGAACTTATATTCGTCTCTAAAATTAAAGAAAAAACAAGTTATGTTACAAAACAATACAAAATTTAACCAAAAAAATTGAACATTTTTTCAAATAAACCTTTTTTTTTACTATAAAGTCTATGCGTAATGACCTCTAGAGGGTTAATTCCATCAATTACCCTCTTGCCAGCAACACAAGGGCTTGTATCACCTTTTTCTGCAAACTTACTTGAATATTGATGACTGATGATTTTTTTTACCTCAATATTACAATCTTTAAAGATTTTATTTAATGTTTTTACTGTTGAGTTCTCAACTGTGATAAAACTAACTTCAACAATAAGTTCTTTATAACTTATGTTATCTGGAAATTCTAAATATTCCTCATCATCAAGTATGTATTTATTAACTAATAAATGTAATATAACGCAATCTTTATTGTTTTTAATAATTTGTTGTTTAGCATCACTAATTAGTCTTTCAACATCAGCCTCTTTTATTTTATTAGAATGGTATTTATTTTTTAAACTTAAAGAAAATTGATCATATTTGGCATCGGTGATTACATAAACTTTTTCGATAAAACTTCCGATGTCTTTTTCAAAATCTTTGACTTTTTCTAAAATAAATTTTGATAGTATAATAAGATTAAGATTATTACCAAAAGTGTCTGGCATTAAGTAGTTTTTTTGATATCCTGAATTTGAGTCTTTGAAACCAAAACAATCGATATAAAATTTCTGACCAACTAATGCAATATAAAAAGATTGATTCTCATTATTAATCATAAGTTATTACCTTATTAGGAATTCTTAAATCTATTATTCTTGATTTATTAAATTTTTCATCATTAATAACTTTAAACCCGAAGTTTAAATCATCAATTGTAAAATCAACTGGAAACCTAATTTTTTTTTCATTTTCTAATTCTATATCTATTCTTTTGCTTGTAAAAAAATTAATTTTTTCGATATTTTTAATATCAAAATCAGATTTATTAAAAATTTCTATTGTTTGAAAAACCTTTTTCATATCACTAGTCCCGGTAACTTCAGGAATATTTTTCGGCAAAGTTTTTAAATCGATTATTTTTCCATTATTTCCTAAAATTACTAATTCATTTGAATTTTTTATAACACTTATAGCCACAGCGGACTCAAGGTAAACTTTTATCTTGTTTGGATATATCTTTTTTACATTATAATTTTTTACTAAGTTTATAGAATTAATAAGTTCAAATGACTTCTTATTTATTACAAAAATATTTGACCCAACTAAATCAGTTAATTTATTTTCCAAAAATGAATTATCTGCTTTATTTAAACCAATTACTTCTACTTTTTTTATAATGAAAAAGTTATTATATTTAAAATTTGAGTTATGTATTGAGGATAAAATTATTAATATAATCAAATAGAAAAAAATATATTTTTTCTTATCTATTTTTTGAAGCATCTTTTATAATCCATTCTATTAAAGAAAAGAAATTTATTCCATGATGTAATGCTATCTCTGGAACTAATGAAAGATTTGTCATTCCCGGTTGAGTATTAAGTTCCAAAAGGTAAAACTTTCCATCATTAAATCTAAAATCGGATCTGGAAATCCCTTTGCACTTTAAAACTTTGTGAGCTTTTAAAGCAATATTCATCACCTTTTGATATTCTTTTGTTTTAATATTTACTGGAATAATATGTTTTGTTTTTGCCTTAGAACTGTACTTAGCCTTATAGTCGTAAAACTTTCTTTTTGGTTTTAACTCTATCGCTCCTAATTTTTTTTTGCCAAGAATCGCAACTTGAATTTCTCTTCCTGGTATAAATTCTTCCACTAAAATTTCATCATAAGCTTTAAGTTTTTTTAAATTATTAATAATATTTTTTTCATTACAAATATAAACACCTAAACTTGATCCCTCATTTATAGGTTTAATGACTACAGGAAACTTAATTTTTTTTTTTAATAATTTTATAATTTCTTTTTTTTTTTTTAAATTTGTTTTTATTTTTTGAAATTTTGGTGTTAAAATTTTATTTTTAATAAATAATTTTTTTGAAATTTCTTTATCCATCGCCATCATTGATGATAGAACACCCGAATGGGTGTATTTAAGACCTTTGCTCTCTAAATAAGTTTGAATGAAACCATCTTCACCAAATCTGCCGTGCAAAGCATTAAAAACAACATGAGGAGAAAATTTTTCAATATTTTTTGTCAAATTTTCATCAGGTTCAACTATTCTACAATTATATTTTTTTTTTATAGTGTTCTTCACTGCTTTTGCAGTTTTCAGACTAATAGACCTTTCTCCTGAGATACCACCTCCAAGAATAAGAATTCTTTTTTTCATCTATTCTATTATTTCTATCTCAAGATCTAAAGATATGCCTGTTTTTTTTTTGACTTCGTCTCTTACAAAATTAATCAACTTGTTCATTTCAGAAAAAGAGGCATTTTTTGAATTAACGAAGAAATTACTATGTTTAGATGAAATTTTAGCATCTCCAAAACTAATATCTTCAGGCACACATTCACGAATAAGTTCCCAAACTTTTCTTTGAGAGCTTTTGACTGGATTTTTAAAAGTGCTTCCTCCAGTTTTGACTCTAAGAGGTTGAGATGATTCTTTTAGTTTTTTTAATCTTTCGATTTCTTTTCTTATTAATTTCTTACTACTCTTTTTACATTCAAATGTTGCACTTAAAAAGATTAAATCATTAGGCAAATTGCACTCTCTATAACCAAAAATAATATCCTTTGATCTAATCGAACCTACTTTTCCTTCAAAATCTACTACCTGAATTGAAACTAAAAAATCTTTAAATTCAGACCCGAAACATCCGGAATTCATTCTAATCCCACCTCCTACGGAACCCGGTATGCAGGACAAAAATTCTAAACCAGATAAACCATTTTCACAGGCAAAGTCAGAGACATTTTTATCTAAAGATGAACAGCCAGCAATTAATTTATTATCATCGATCAATGAAATATTGCTAAAATTTTTACCCAACTTAATAAAAATTTTTTCCCCCAAATTTTCACTGATTAAAAGATTAGATCCTGCTCCTAAAACATGTTTTTTATATTTTGGTACTATCTTTAAAAAACTTATTAGCTCTTTTAAATTTTCTGGTTTAAAAAAAACCTTTGCTGAACCACCAATATTCATCCAACTCAAATTTTTAAGAGAGAAATCAAATTTTATATTAGAATTGTTTTGATCTCTAAAGATTTTAAATTCTTGCATGTTCATTGTTATTGTTTAAGAAAAATTTTAAGTTCTTTTAACCATCCAGATATTGATCCAGCACCCATCCCAATTACAATTTCATTTCCTTTTAAATTGTTTTTGAAGAAATTTACAAGTTCTTGTTTTTGATTAACCATAATTACTAGCGTTTTTGAATTTTTTGATATATCTCTAGCAAATTTTTCATATTTAAATTTTAATTTGATTTTTTCACCTGCTTTAAAAACTGGGCATAGCAATACTTGGTCTGAATTTTTAAATGATTTACTAAAGTCAGCACTTAAATCATTTAGTCTTGAAATTCTGTGTGGTTGAAAAATAGATATAACTTTTTTGTTTGAATAGCTTTTTTTTACACCATTTAAAACTTCTTTAATTTCAGTCGGGTGATGAGCATAATCATCAAAAAAAGTTACACCATTAAAATCAAAAACTTTATTAAACCTTCTTTCGACACCTTGAAAATCTTTGAGGCTTTTTTTTATTAAACTTGTAGATATTCCTATATGAGAAGTTAATGCAAATGCTGCAGCCGCATTACTTATATTATGAAATCCAATCAAAGGAATTTCTATATTTTTAATACTTACCTTTTTTTTATTTGGTGTCTTTATAATAAGATCAAAAATTGATCTATTTAATTTGTACTTTATATTTGAAATTCTAAAATTAGAACCTTTATTAACACCATAAGTAAAATAGTTTTTAACAAGATTTTTTTTAAGTAAACTTCTATTATTGACATCATCGATACACAAAAATGTTTTTCCAAAAGAAGGAACGTTTGAAATAAATTTTTCAAAATATTTTTTTAAATTATCCTCAGATTTATAAAAATCCATATGTTCTCTATCAATATTAGTAATAATAGAATAGGTGAATGGAACTTTTATAAAACTACCGTCAGATTCATCAGACTCAAGCACACACCATTCACTCTTCCCTAGTTTAGCTGAGTTGTTAATTGAATTTATCACACCTCCATTAATTATTGTAGGATCTAATTTTGCTTTTGAAAAAACACTTGCAATTAATGAAGTTGTAGTAGTTTTTCCATGAGAACCTGCCACAACAATATTTTTTTTTAGTGAGGTCATGTGTGCAAGCATGTCTCCTCTTTTATAAATTGGTAAATCTTTTTTCTTAGCTGCGTGTAACTCAATATTATTATTTTTGATTGCTGAGGATATGACTACAATATTAGCTTTGTTTAGATTGGAAATTTTATGTTTTGTAAAAATTTTAATCTCACTTTTTTTTAATCTTTCTATATTTTTATTTATTGAAATATCGCTTCCTTGTATCTTAAAACCAAGTTGTTTCATTATCAATGCCAATCCACTCATCCCAATACCTCCTATACCAATGAAATGGATTATTTCTTTTTTTCCAAGATTAATTTTCATAAAGAATTTGTTCTATCATATTTAAGTTTTCAGACCATGATTCTTCAAAAATAAAACTGGTCATTTTTTCTATCTTATTATCTAATATTTTTTTGTTCTGAATATTTTCAATATAAAACTGATAGAAATAGTTTTCAAAAATTTCATGTTCATTAATAAGCCAACCAAAATTTTTATCTACATAAAACTTTGCATTAAAATATTGATGATCATCCTTTGAAAATGGAAAAGGAATTGCTAAAAAAGGAATCTTTAAAGAAACTAGTTCTGATAAAGTAGATGCTCCCGCACGAGTAATTGCAAAATCACATAGCGACATAGTTTCAATAATATTATCTTCAAAAGTAAAAACTTTATTTGTAATACTATTTTCTTGATAAAAATTTTTCAGATATTCTTGGTTAGATTTGCTTGTTTGATGATATATAGTAAGGTTTATCATCTTTGAGATTTTTAAGATATCCTTAAGAAAAATAGTGTCTAATTTTTTTGCTGTTTGACTTCCTCCAATAATTAAAACTTTAAAATCCTCATTAGTTGATAAAGATTTTTTTTGTTTCAAAAATTCTTTTCGAACTATAGGTTTGATTATTTTAAGTTTATATAAAAATTTTGGTGGTAAATTTTTTAAATTTGCTTCATACGCAAATATTTTTTTGCAAAATCTTAACAATAATAAATTTGACCTTCCAATTACTAAATTTGGCTCGAATAGAAATATTTTAATATTCAAAATTCTTGCTGCAAGGCAGTGCGGAATACTCATATATCCACCTGTAGATAGAAGCAACTTTGGATTTTCCTTTTTAAGAAAAAATAAGGATTTTAAAAATGAAGCAACTAAAAAAAAAGGAAATATCAAAATACTAAAATTTTTTTTAAATTGCGGAATGTGAATTTCATTTACATTGTAATTTTCTTTTTCAATGAAATTTAGACCTCTTTTATCAGAAATTATCTTTACATTAAATTTTTCTTTAAAATAATCATAAAATACCTTAGCTGGTATAACATGCCCTCCTGTCCCGCCAGTGCTTATTATCATAGAGCTCATTTATTTATTTTTCTTTTTGTTAGATTTAAAATTATTCCTATTAATATTGAGGAACCGATTATAGAGGAACCTCCATAACTAAGAAATGGCAAAGTCATTCCTGTTGTAGGTAAAAATCTAATATTTACTCCAATATGAACTAAAACTTGAAAAAGAATTAACATTACAGAACCTACAAGTATTAATTTAAAACATTCGTCTTCTATAGATGATACTTTTTTGAAAACTCTAAAAATAAGACATAAAAATATTAAAATAATTCCTATTATTGATATTATTCCGAATTCCTCGGCTATTACGGCAATAACGTAATCTGTGTGAGCCTCTGGCACTCTAACATTCAGAGTACCCTCTCCAATACCTTTTCCAAAAAAACCCCCATTCATAATTGCTTCTGACGCTCTCTCAGACTGATAATTTCCTTTTGAGGTTACATCAAAAAATGATTCGATCCTAAATTTTATATAATTCAATTTTGGGATAAAATTAATCATCAGAAACAGAGTGCTTAAACCAATTAATATAAATAGTATTAAAAATATAAGATTTATTCCTGAAACAAATATGAGACTTAACCAAAGACATAATAATAATAATGTTTGACCAATATCTGGCTGCAAGAATAATAAAAGGATAATTGGGATGATTGCAATCAAACTAAGAAGATATCTTGCATACTTATTAGAATATTTTTCAGATGTTAGTATCATTGATAGTACGATTATTAAAAATGGTTTAAGGATTTCGATTGGCTGAAACCTTGGAAAAAAGAATATATCTATCCATCTTTTAGAACCCTTAACCTCTACACCAAAAATTGGTACTAAAATTAGCGTACAAAATATTATTACGAAAGACACTAATGATAATTTATAAAAAGTTTTTTCTTCAAGTAAGGAAAAAAAGAAAATTGTGAATATTCCTAGCAAAGTGTAAATAAATTGTTTAAAAAAAAAATAATAACTTGTTGTCTCAAGTTTGGTAGATGCAATTAGAGAAGTTGAAACAAGTGAAAAGAAAATACCTAAAGAAATTAATAAGATTATTAAAAAAAATATAAATTTATCTATATCTTTCCACCAATTATATAACGAAAAATTCATATCTTATTTTTTCCTGTTAATACCAATTTTTCTTAATTGAGAATTAAAATATCTTCCTCTTTCCTCAAAATTTTTGAAGTTGTCAAAAGAAGCTGAAGCGGGACTAAAAAGAATAATTTTTTCCTCTAGTTTTTGTTCCTTTTTGAGGTCAATTTTAATTTTCCCTATTGCAGAAATTATATTTTTAAATTTTTGATAATGAACTTTATCCTTAAGACTTTTTGCAAAAAAATTAGAATTTTTTCCAAATATATATGCTCTTAAATTTAAACAATCTTTTTTACTTAAAGTAAATTTATCTCCTTTTTTGGGTAATCCTCCTAAAATCCAGAAAGTTTTCTTCTTGGAGTCTATTAGTTCTTGTGTTGACGAAAATGAGGTCGATTTTGAATCATTAATTACCTTGATCTTTTTATTATTTATCACAATTTCATTTCTAAATCTTAAAGCCTTAAATCTATTTAAAGTAGGTATAATCTTTTTCAAATTAATTTTTAAAAAATTGCAAATATTAAAAATAAAGACAAGATTTTTTTGATTAACACTATTGTTTAGGTAATTATTTTTAATTAATTTTCGAAACTTCAAATAAATTTTTTCATCAACTCTTAAAACTTTTGAATTAATTTTTTTTTTATTTAATAATTTATCGATAATTTTATTTTTATTTTCTATAAAAGCATAAGACCTTTTATTCTGCATTAAAATAAGTTTAATTTTACTTTTAACGTAATTTTTAAAATTGCCGTGTCTTTCTAGATGATCGATTGAAACATTTAAAATTGCTGCTAAGTTGGTTTTATAGTATTTACTATATTCGATTTGATAAGAGGAAGCCTCAACAATAAATAATGTTTTTTTGGAAAAATGATAATTTGATAAAATCGATTTTCCAATATTGCCTACTAATTTTGTATGAATTCCTTGAGATTTAAGAACTTGATATAAAAGTTTGCAAGTTGTTGATTTTCCATTTGTTCCTGTGATTGTGATAAAAAAATTTTCTGGAAAATTTTTATAAAACACATCCAAATCAGAGATAATCTTTTCTTTATTTTTTATTATCTCATTCGATAATAAACATTTTCTATAATTTACCCCAGGACTTAATAAAATAAAGTCAAAATTGCTAACTTTATCACTTTCTCTTATAAACTTTTTATTATAGGGAAGATTTGTTAAAGGTAAATTATCGTCAAACACTTTTAAATTATTTTTTTTTTTCAAAAAGTTAAAGGCTGATTTGCCAGTTTTACCATATCCATAAATTAGAATTTTTTTATTCTGAAAGAATACCTTTGTAGATTTCATCTTAATTTTAAAGTGGCCAAACCAATCATCGCCAAAATAAGAGATATAATCCAGAATCTTATGACTATTGTAGACTCAGCCCAACCTTTTTTTTCAAAATGGTGATGAATTGGTGCCATCATAAAAATTCTTTTACCTGTTAGTTTGTATGAAATAACTTGTACAATCACTGAAATTGCTTCAAATACAAAAAGTCCACCGGTAATGGCTAACACTATTTCGTGCTTCGTTGTTACTCCAACCGCGCCTAAAGACCCACCTAAAGCCAATGAACCTGTATCTCCCATAAATATTTTTGCAGGTGGCGCGTTAAACCATAAAAAACCAATTGATGCTCCGATGATTGCTCCACAAAAAACTGCAACTTCTCCAACACCCTCGATGTAGGGAATCAATAAATAGTCTGCAAAAATAATATTTCCTGACACATAACTTATAAAACCAAAACAGCCTGCAACAAGTATAACAGGAACGGTAGCTAATCCATCCAAACCGTCTGTTAGATTTACTGCATTAGAAGATCCAACAATAACAAACAAATAAAAAGGTACAAAAAACCACCCTAAATTAATTACTAGATTTTTAAAAAACGGGAAATATAAATTAGTTTTAATATCAGAGTCTATAAATTTATAGAAAATAATTAATGAAACTAGACACAAAACAATTTGAATCAATATTTTTAGTTTTGAAGAAATCCCTCGCGAATTATTATTTTTAATTTTTTTATAATCATCAAATGCTCCTAGAATTCCAAAGGATAAAGTAATGAATATCAATAACCAATTATATGGATTTAATAAATCGGCCCACAAAAAAACACCCGTAAATAAGCCTATTAATATTAAAACTCCACCCATGGTGGGTGTTCCAATTTTTTTAATTAAATGATCTTCGGGTCCATCAGAGCGAATGGGATTTGTAATTTGTTTAGATGAAAAAAAGTTTATAAACTTATCTCCAATTAAAAAAACTATGATCATTGCAGTAATCACAGCTAGTCCGGTTCTTACGGTTAAAAAATTAAAAAAATTTAGGAATGAAAATGTATCCGAATAGCTTATAAGTATATTATATAACATTATTATAAATTTTTTATTATTTTGTTTAATCCAGTTGAGTTAGATCCTTTTATCATTAAAAAACTGTTATTAGGTAATTTTTTTTTTATAAAATTCAAAACCTCTAATTTGTTGTTTAATATTTTGCCTCTCATTTGTGGTTTTAATTTGTTAAATGTATGTTTTGTATAGTTGCCATAAACATAAGTTTTATTTATGTTAGATTTGTTGATATATTTCGCAATTTTGATATGAAGTTTTTTTGAAAATTTTCCTAATTCAAGCATATTGCCAATCAAGATAAATTTTTTTTTACTATCCTTATAGCTTTTGTCAAATCTTTCTAATGCAAATTTAAATGAAAGGGGATTTGAATTATAACTTTCATCAATAATAGTTAAGTTTTTTTTTCTATTTTTATACTTTATTATAGTGCCTCTACTTTGAGAAATTTTGAAATTTAGAAATAAAGTTAAAGGTAATGCATCTATATTAAAATAATTAATAATAATACTCAGTGTGGATAAAATATTTTCTTTGAAATCTATTAAATAATTAGGAATTAGAAAAAATTTTATTTTCCCTTTTATTAAAAATTTACATAAAAATTTATTCTTATTTTTTCTTTCCCCTAGGTAAACAACATCAGCTAATTTATTTTTTTTACTAAAAGTAATAATACCTAAATTTCTCACTTTTGCTTTAGAAATAAAATAATTACAGTATTTATCGTCCTTATTTATAATCATTACTCCCAAGGGAGAAATGTTTTTTATTATTTCACCCTTAGCTTTTGCAATTTCATCCAGATTCTTAAAATTCTTAATGTGAGCATATGAGATATTTGTAATTAAACCAATATTGGGTCTTATTAGTTTCGTTAAAGTATCTATTTCTCCTTTTTTATCCATTCCAACTTCTAAAACTGAGAACTTTGTCGATTGAGGTGAATTAATAAGACTTAAAGGCACACCGTATTTATTATTAAAGGAATTTTTTGAATAATATGTTTTATCTAATTTATTTAAACAAAATCCAGTTAAGTCTTTAACTGATGTTTTTCCAGCAGATCCGGTTATTGCAATATAATTGCTGTCCAGCGACTTTCTATAAATTGAGCTAAATTTATTTAGTTTCTCAAAAGGATTTTTACTAAATATATTTCTGGAATTTTTATATTTTTTATTTGTGATTGCTAAAATTGCGTTATTCTTAATCGCCTCAATTCCAAATTTATTTCCATCAAATTTTTGACCCTTCACCCCAAAAAATACTGAATTTTTTTTAACTTCTTTTGAGTTTAAAGACACTAAGTTAATTAGAGTTTTTTTATTTAAAATTTTATTATTGAAAGTTTCAATTAAGATATTTGTTTTTAGTGAATTCGATAATGAATTATTCTTTTTTCTAATAGCTTTAATAATCTCTAATTTATCTGAGAAAAAAGATCTTTTTTTATATTCTTGATAATTTTCATGTCCCTTTCCAGCAACAATCAAAACATCGCCTGAATTTAATTCACTAACAGCTTTTGAAATCGCATCAGCCCGTGAGGAAATTTCAACATA
>CACLWW010000006.1 GCA_902610755.1 uncultured Pelagibacteraceae bacterium
TTTACTCTTTCAACCGCCTCATCATACATGCTTTTTTCTACAAGCATTCTTGTTGGTGCATTACAAGATTGTCCTGAGTTTCTAAAGCATCTCAAAGCTCCTCTCTCGATGGCTTCAGGGTCCGCATCTTTAAAAATTATATTTGCTCCTTTCCCACCAAGTTCAAGACTAACTCTTTTGAAATCTTTAGCAGCATTTTGCGATATCAAAGCCCCGGCTCTTGTTGATCCAGTAAATGAGATCATGTTTATATCTGGATGGCTTGTTAAAGCATCTCCAGTTGTTGCACCATCTCCATTAACTAGGTTAAAAACTCCTGGAGGAAAACCTGCTTCATCAATTAGTTCTGTTAATATCATTGCTGATAGTGGTGCTACTTCAGATGGCTTAAGAATCATAGTGCAGCCTGATGCTAAAGCGGGCATTACTTTCAAACAGGTTTGGTTCATTGGCCAGTTCCAAGGTGTTATTAAAGCACATACACCTTTAGGTTCATATATAAGTCTTTGGTTCTTTGCATGTTCGCCTAATGGTTTCTCAAAATCAAATTCTTTAAGATATCTTATAAATGTTTTAATATGCGCAGCACCTGTTCCAGCTTGCAGTTTTGTTGAAAAATCTTTTGGAGCTCCCATTTCTGTAGTTATGGTTTCAGCAATGTCCGACCATCTTTTTTTATATAAATCATATAATCTTTCTAATGGTTCTAATCTTTCTTTTTTTGATGAGAATGCCCATGTTTTAAAAGCTTCTTTTGCAGACAAAACCGCATCATTAACATCCTCTTTTGATCCTAAGGAAATCTCCGCACATACGTCTTCGGTTGCTGGATTAATTACCTTAATGCTTTTATTACTTTTTGGTGAAACCCATTTACCGTTAATATAAAATTTTTTTTTGTCAGTCATGATGGGAAGTTAACTTATCCTTTTACTTTTGCAAATAAATTAGTGATTTCATAGATTATTGTTGCTGCGGCTAATGACGTTACCTCAGCGTGATCATAAGCAGGGGAGACTTCCACAACATCCGCCGAAATCAGTTTCATTCCTGATAATCCTCTTATGACGTTTACCATTTCTCTCGTAGACATACCTGCTATCTCAGGTGTTCCCGTACCTGGTGCATATGCTGGATCAAGAACATCTATATCTATTGATAAATATAATGGATTGTCGCCTACTCTTTTTCTTATTCTCTGAACAATTTTATCAACACCCTCACTTTGGAATTCATCGCAATGAATTGTTTTAAATCCAAAACTTTCATCGTTTTTAAGATCATCTCTGCTGTAGAGTGGTCCTCTTATGCCAACGTGCATTGATGCATCATCTAAAAATAAATTTTCTTCTCTAGCTCTTCGAAAAGGTGTTCCATGAGTATAAGGAGCACCCATGTAAGTATCCCATGTATCTAGATGTGCATCAAAATGAACAAGTGCTACGGGTCCTCCATTTATTTTGTTGATTGCTCTTAAAAGTGGAAATGCTATCGTGTGATCTCCACCCATACTTATAATTCTTCCAGTTTTTTTTAGTAAATCGTAAGCTCCTTTTTCTATTTGTTTTATTGCTTCATCGATATTAAATGGATTACAAGTTATATCCCCAGCGTCAGCAACTTGCTGAACTTTAAATGGTTCAACATCGTAATTTGGATGGTAGTTAGTTCTTAAATGCCTTGAAGCCTGTCTTATGCTTTGGGGACCAAATCTTGCGCCTGGTCTGTAGCTTGTGCCTGCATCAAAGGGGATGCCAACGATTGCTACATCGCAACTTTCTACATCCCTTAACTCTGGCAACCTTGCAAAAGTACTAGGACCAGCAAATCTAGGAACTACTGTTCCACTTACAGGTTGGATAGGATCTTTATTCTTTTTTTTCACGAAAATACAACAATCGATATAAGTACCATCCAAAAAAATCCATAATAATATACAATGTATTTACTAGTAAAAAGATTTGGAACTGATTTTGGATCTGACTCTCTCTTTTTCTTTTTTTTCATTTCTTTAATGTACCATATGATATTAAATTCTAATATGTTTATATTCAAAAAATGAAATTAAATATTTTAATATTATTATTATTCTTCACAATTTTTCAATCTAAAGCTGACCAAATTTATGAATTAATAAAAATACCCAATCTTAAGATTTATCAAATAGATAAAGAAAATAATTTGAGATATCTAACCCCTAAAAAAGACTTCGTTACTAATTCAGGAATAAACAATGTAAGTTGTAAAAAATCGAAAAATGACAGTGTTGAGGAAAAATATATAAAAACTAAAAATGAATTAGATGATTATAAAAAGACATTTTTTAAAAAAATAAAACTAAAATATATCGTTTTATGTGAAAAATTAAAGGTTGGTGAAGTTAATGCTCTTGGTTTTGCTAACCCAGAAATGGAAACAATTTTATTAAATATAAATGTAAATAATAAAAACTTTGAAAGAGTAATTCATCATGAGGTGTTTCATATTATAGAGAATAATTATAAAAAATTTTTTCCGGATGCAATTTGGGCTAAATTTAATAAACCAAATTTTTATTATTCTGATAGTTCAGCAAATCCAGAGGCGTATAGTCTGGCAAAACTTAGTAATACTAATGGTTTCTTTTCAGAATATGCAAAATATTCAATATCAGAAGACATGGCTGAAACCTTTTCCTTTATCAACTCTAGGGAAAAATATGTTTCCGAAGTAATAAACTTAGACAAAATTCTAAATAAAAAAGTAATTTTTATTAAAGAAGGAATATCAAATGTTAAAAAACCTTTATAAATTTAAAAAATGCTAACAAAAATAAAACAAAGTAAATCTGAAAAAATTTTACTTATCTTTTTAATTATATTAGCAATTTTTGCCTTCTCATCTTTTGTATTAATCAAAAATAAATGTCTTTTTGTCAAAAAAGTTAAGGTTGATAAACTTACTTTTGAGAATAGAGAAAATATTGTTGTCATGAATATAAATTGTGGGAATGTTATAATCGAACTTTTACCTGAGGTCTCACCCAATGCTGTTGCGAGATTTAAAAATATGATAGCTAACAAAGAATATGATAATGTTGCTTTTCATCGTGTTGTAGAAAATTTTTTAGTTCAAGCAGGAGATTTAGAATTTGGAAAAAAAGGAAATATTAATTACACTTATATTGGTAGCGGTAAATCAAAATACAGTTTGATTAAACCAGAAGTAGATAAAGCATTCGATTTTAAAAAAGGTTCAGTTGGATTTGCGAAAAGTAAAAATGGCGACATGGAAGATAGTGAATTTTTTATACTTCTGTCAGATGCACCCTTATTTGAGGGTGCGTACACCCCACTTGGTAAAGTAATTCATGGATTTGCAGCATTAACAAAAATAAAATCTGGAAATAAGTCTGAGTATGTGTTGCGGCCTGACTTTATTAATTCTTTAAGAATGTTGCCTGAGATTTCTAATTGACCAAAGGTTTGCCAGTAGACAAAGTATGCTTTATTCTATCTTGAGTTTTTTTATTTTCAATTAATCTCATAAAGGATTCTAGTTCTAATTTGTAAATATCATCCTCAGTCAATGTTTTTTCAGAATTCGTATCACCACCACTTAAAACATTTGCAAGTTCTTTTCCTACTGTCATGCCATGATCAAAGATAATTTTATCATTATAAAGTTTTTCCAAAGTTTTAAACATTTTTTCTCTTACTGATTTTCCTGATAATTTAAAAGTACACTCATTACTTGGTTTAAAATTTTTATTTTCCTCTATAACTTTTTTTGCTTCTGAAAATAAGCTATTCCTATTCATTATTTTTTTATCAGTTGGTAATAAGTATTTCAGGGGCTCGGCTTCAATTGGAGAAGATGCAGTTTTTCCATAACCTATTATTTCAAATACTTTAAGTGGTGCAAAATCTAAATCTTTCTTAGACTCCTCGCTTTGAGCCCATCTCCACAGCATCTCTTTACATCCACCACCAGCGGGTACAAGTCCAACCATTGTCTCGACTAAACCCACTACTATATTTGTGTGAGACGTTACAAAATTGCTTTGAACCATTACTTCAAATCCACCACCTAACGTAAGCCCAGAAGGTGCTGAGATAACAGGAAATTTTGAATACTTAAGTTGTTTACAAGTATCTTGAAAATATTTAATAAATTTTTCTATAGATTTAAAATCCCCTTTTTCAGCGAAGTTCATTGTATATGACAAATTAACACCAGCAGAAAATTGCATACTTTCATTTATAATAATCAGAGGTTTATCTGTTGCTTTTTTTAAACTATCCATAGAGTCATAGTCTAGCGCACATGCTTTAGTGGTAAACTCTACAATGTTAAAATCCTTAAACCTATAAATCTCCGCTGACCTATTTTTATCCAAACTTAAAGCTTTAGGCTTGACCTTGCCAAGTGTTTCTATTTCGGTGTAAATTTGTCTTTCACCGTAAAAGTTTTCATCTTTTTTTACTGAAAGTTCCTCTAAAAATTTGTTTCCCTTAAATTCATCAACACGATTGAAAAAATTTTTTACACCGATTGATTTCAGCATTTCAAAGGGTCCCATAGACCAGTTAAATCCTAATCTCATAGCTTCATCAATGTCATTGAATTTATCTGTTATACCTGGGACTAAAGATGATGCATATTTGATGATTTGAGAAATTACTGACCAAGCATATTCTCCGTATTTGTCTTTCCTGTTGATAATGGTGTTAAGATCCACAGTATCAATTTTGAGATCAATTTTTTTAGACTCAGAATATTCTTCTGTCTGAAGGTTAATCGCCTCCAAAATTTTTTGGTTTTCTAATTTGTTCATTCTATAGAAACCACCCTTGCCTTTTCTTCCAGTATAGCCAGATTCGATCAATTTTTTTACAAGTGGTATCTCTTTAGCAACCTCCTGAAATTTATCATTTTCTGGAAGTTCTTTTACAAAACTTTTTAAAACATCTGCCATTAAATCAATACCAATTAGATCATATAAACCAAACACTCCAGTTTTAGGTATACCCATAGGTCTTCCAAAGACTGCATCAGCCTCTTCAATAGTCAATTTCATTTTAAATGCTTCAGTCATAGCAACTTGCATTGCATAAACCCCTACTCTATTACCAAGGAAACCTGGCGTATCGTTACAAATAATGGCTCCTTTACCAAGTTCTTTTTCGCAAAAGACTTTCAAAGAATTAATTTTTTTTAAATCATTATTCTCATTTTTTACTATTTCTAACAAACCCATATATCTAACTGGATTAAAGAAGTGTGTTATACAAAAATCTTTTTTTTGATCATCAGTCATATTTTCGGATAGAATTTTGATTGGAATTGAGGAAGTGTTAGATGAAACAATCGCTCCATCTTTTCTATTATCAAAGATTTTTTTATAAATTTGATGTTTAATGTCTATTCTTTCAACTACAGCTTCGACTATCCAGTCAGCCTCTTTTACAACATTAAAATCGTCATTGATATTACCAACTTTGATATTATCAATTTTTGATTTATCAATTAATAATGGTGGTCTTGATTTATGTATTCGCTCTCTTGCCTTGGTGCTTATCTCAGTCGTAAGATCTAATAAAGTAACTGGCACATTCGCATTACATAAATGAGCAGCGATTCCACTACCCATAGTTCCAGAGCCTATTACAACAACCTTTTTGATTTCCATTTTTTATCTATTTATTCCTCTAAGCCTTTCAGATCTTCGTCTTAATAGCTCAGCTGTAACAAGAATTAACGTAGATAAAATTATTAAACATGTCGCAACAGCTAATATTGTTGGGCTTAACTGCTCTCTTAACCCAGTCCACATTTGAATTGGAATTGTTGTATTTTCTAAACCAGCTAAGAATAAAACCACAACTACTTCGTCGAAAGATGTAACGAAAGCAAATAAGCCTCCGGATATTACTCCTGGTAGAATTAATGGTAGTGTAATTTTCATAAATGTATTTACTGGATCACTGCCTAAGCTTGATGCAGCTCGTGTAACACTATGGTCAAAGCCTGATAAAGTTGCTGTTACAGTTATAACAACGAAAGGTGTTCCTAAAATAATGTGCGCTAATATAATTCCAGTATGTGTGGCAGCAAGTCCTGCTTTTGCCATAAAGAAAAAAATTGCAACACCAGAAATGATTAATGGCACTATCATCGGTGAAATTAAAGTAGCCATAATTAATCCCTTGTATGGCATATGTCTGCTGCTTAGTCCTAATGCAGCAACTGTACCTAAAATAACTGAGCCGAGTGTTGCAAATATAGCGATTATAAAACTATTTTTTGCTGCAAGACCCCATGGATTTTTCGTCCCGTAGATCATATCTTTGTACCATCTTAAAGAAAATGCATCAGGATCAAGGTTTTTCATCCCTTCAGAAAAACTTAAAAATTCTTCAGCATTAAAAGATAATGGAAATATTACGAATAAAGGTGCAATTAAAAAGAAAAACACGCATGAGCAAATAGTAATATAGAAGTAGTGCCAAACTCTATAACGTGTCTCGGTATACTTTGGTAGTGCCATAATTATCCTAGTTTTATATTATCTACTCCAACAAGTTTATTGTAGACCCAATAAATTGCTAAAACTCCCGCAAGTAACATTAGACCCATGGCTGAAGCAAAACTCCAATCAAGGGTACTTTTCATGTGAAATGCGATTTGGTTACTAATTAACGTTCCTGATGCACCTCCCACTAATGCAGGTGTAATGTAATATCCAATCGCTAAAATAAATACCAGTAAACATCCTGCTCCAATACCTGGTATCGTTAAAGGGAAGTATACTTTCCAAAAAGCAACGAATGGAGTTCCACCTAAAGATTTTCCAGCTCTCATTAAACTTGGGGATATTGTTTTCATTACACTGTACAAAGGTAAAACCATAAACGGCAACAATATTTGTGTCATTGCCACATAGGTACCAGTTTTATTAAACATCATTTCTGGTCTATTATCGTCTGCGACCAATCCTATCATAACAAAAAAATCATTAACAACTCCTTGTTGTTGTAAGAGTATCATCCAACTTGCGGTTCTTACTAGTAGTGATGTCCAAAATGGAAGAAGTACGCAAATCATTAATAGGTTACTGTATTTCATTGGCAAGGTAGCAAGTAAATGGGCTATTGGGTAAGCCATTAAAAAACATAAAAGAGTCACAAAGAATGCTATCTCTAAAGTTCTAAGCCATAAAATTCTATGAACTCTTCGATCTTCTTCCACACTTACAATTTTGCCCTCTTCGTTTTTATACATGTCAATTCCTTTTAAATATTTTTGACTTGTATAAGCAGGAGCACGTCTTTGTATGGCTCGCCAATATTCAACATCTGCCCACCTTTTGTGGACAGCCATTATTTGTTCTTTGTAATTTCCTTCCTCAAAATTTTTTGCTTTTCTTCGTAATTTTTTTAAAATACTTTTAAATCCATTCTTTGTATAATTTAATTGTGTAGAAAGTTTTCCATCTCTTTTTTCTTCAACAAGCTTTTGAAAATCCAAATAAAAAGATTCAAAAACTTCTTCTGGCGGCAGTTCTTTGCCATCCCATTTTTCCATTGACTTGAATGTTTTTGGCAACATCTCAGTAACCATTTTATCATCCACACTCCTCATGAGCATGTCGCCGATAGGGAAAATATATGTAATAAGCAAAAATAGTAATAGAGGTGCTACTAAAAGAAATGCTTTAATTTTATTTTTTCTTTCAGCTTTTTTTAGGCTTACCTCAAGAGGTATGCCGTCTGTTGTTAAAATTTTTCCAGTTTCACTGCTCATAAATAAAAAAGGGCGGCTATAAATAACCGCCCTTAATATAATATATAATTTTAGTCTTTAAAACTTAAAATTATAGACCAGCTTTCATTGCTTCCCATTTTTCACCAAGCTCTGTACCGTTATCAGCCCAGAATATTGGATCTACTAAGAAGTAATTTTTAGTGTTTGCCGGTGCAGTTGGCATTTGTGGTACCATGTTAGTCTTACCATCTTTGTACCATGGCTCACCTGCTGCCATAACTTTAAGTGATGATTTTCTCCAAGGTGCATATGCAATGTATTTTGCGCTTCCTGCTAAACCTTCTGTACTTGTCATCATCGCTAGTGCTTTTTTAGCATCCGCTTCGTTTGGTCCACCTTTAACTAATACGAAATATTCGTAGTCAAGACCTTGACCATCCCAAACTTGTTTGATTGGAGCACCTTCACCGATTTCAGCGTTGAAGAATCTTCCATTCCAACCAGTTGCCATTACAACTTCACCTGAAACTAATAGTTCTGGTGGTTGAGCACCTGCTGACCAAAATACACATCCACCGTTAGGGTCTGTGCATAATGCTTTGATTTTGTTCATTGCTCTGTTTACACCTTTTTCTGTGTTAAGAGCTTTGTAGATTTTCTTTCCACCTTTTCCTGGTTTGATACCATCTGCAGCTAAAGCAATCTCTAAATTTGTTAAAGCGCTTTTGTAGATAGCTCTTTTTCCTGGAAACTTTTTAGTGTCAAAGAAGTCTTTTATAGTTTTTGGTGTTCCGCTTACATTCTTTGTGTTGTACGCGTAGTTCCAAGAATATAAAATGTTTCCTACAGCACATTTACTTGGCATTGGAGCAAAGAAGTCTTTACTTGCTTTTGTTCCATCTGGAGCTGGTGGGAAGTCTTTGTCAAAATCAAATTCAACAAATAAACCTTCGTCACATCCAGTGATAGTGTCCATAGCAAATACGTCAATTATATCCCACGTAATTTTGCCAGCCTCTTTTTGTGCTTTAATTTCTGATAATCCACCTGAGTAGTCGACCCAATTGATCGGTACACCAAGTTTCTTAGCAGTAGGGTCACCATATCCTAGCTTTTGTGACTCTGTATATGCTCCACCCCATGATGCAACTGTAACTGCAAATGCTGATGAGCTAATAGAAAGTGCAAAAGATAGAACTAGTAACAATTTACTTAGTTTTTTCATTATTCCTCCGTTTAAACGTTTTATAAAATCTAATTACAGCAAGATATAATGTAGGAGTCAACCTGACATTTGGCTAAAATAGGGCTTTATTTTATTAAATAATTGAAAATTAAACCTGAGGTTTATTTTGGATCTAAAGCTCTAGCATCATGGCTATTCCAACTTACATTAATTTGGTTGCCCATTTTAATGTCCATATTGGCTGAGCTATTAGGAACTTTTAAAATAAATTCTTTGTTTCCAAGTAAATCAAGTCTTACTCTAGTATGATCCCCATGATAAATTACTTCTTCAATCTTTCCTTTAAAGTTATTATCCATTTTTTCTTTTGTGTTAATTAAAGCTCTTTCTGGTCTAAGAGATACAGTAGTTTTGTCTCCATTTGACTTAACTGAAATTGGATTTGCAACTATTTCTGTTCCATCATTAAGCTTAACTTTGCATTCTTTGGTGGACATATTGGTTACTTGCCCTGCAAAAGTATTATTCTCACCGATAAATTCAGCAACAAAAGAATTTACAGGCTCTTCATATAATTTATCTGGTGATGAAAGTTGTTGAACTTTTCCATCGTTGAAAACTGCTATACGATTAGACATTGTTAATGCCTCGCTTTGATCATGGGTGACATAAACTACTGTAACACCGATACTTTCATGAATATGTTTAATTTCGTACTGCATGCTCTCTCTTAAATTTTTATCTAAAGCTCCAAGTGGTTCGTCCATTAAAACTAGTTGAGGATCAAATACTAAAGATCTCGCAACCGCTACCCTTTGTTGTTGACCACCAGATAATTGTCCTGGCATTCTGTTTTCAAAACCAGATAATGATACCATTGAAAGAGCTTTATCTACTTTTTTATCAATCTCATCCTTCTCAAATTTTCTGACCTTTAAAGGAAAGGCTAAATTTTCATACACTGTCATGTGAGGAAACAAGGCATAGTTTTGAAAGACCATTCCTATTCCTCTTTTGTGTGGAGGTATATTTGAAATTGGATTTTTATCTAAATAAATTTCACCGTTTGTAGGGGTTTCGAAACCAGCTAACATCATCAAACAAGTTGTCTTACCTGATCCAGATGGCCCTAACATAGTTATGAACTCTCCTTCAGCAATATCGAGGTTTAAATCTTTAACAACAAGTACTTTTCCATCGTAACTTTTGTCAACTTTATCGAATTTAACAAAATCTAAGTTCTTTGACATAAGTAAGGGTTTAAAACATTTGTTGAGATTTATTTCAAGAACTTATTTTACGTGTAAATCTCTTGAAAAATTGCATAAAAGTTCATTTCCACTCTCAGTTATCCTTATAGACTCTGATGACTCGACACCCCAATCACCAAATTGCATAACAGCAATCATGTGATAACAGATGTTGGGTTTTAATTCAGTCATGTCTCCTTTGTAAATATTTAGAGTGTGTTCGCCCCAATCTGGTGGATACCCAATACCTATAGAGTAACCTGTTCGAGATTCTTTTTTAATTCCATACTTATCCAAGACTCCCCAAAATTTTTCTGCAACATCATTAGCAGTTTTACCTGGTTTACTAGCGTTAATACCCTCCTCTAAAGCTTCATTAGTTGCTTTCATAGCATCAAGTTTTTTTTGATCTGGCTTCCCTAAGTTAATTGTTCTTGCCATTGGAGCATGATACCTTTTATACGTACCTGATAACTCAATAATTGTTGCTTCCCCATTAACAAATTTTTTATCACTAGCAGTTAAATGTGAAGCTGATGTTCCTTTTCCAGTAGGAAGTAAAGTTGCAATACTTGCATATTCACCACCATATTCTGGGGTACCTCTAAATAGGGTTCTTTGAATTTCAGCAACAGCATCACATTGTCTTACATCTGGACTTATTGTTTCCATTGCAGTTTTCATCGCCATCTCAGAAATAGTTGCTGCCTTTTTCATATATTCGATTTCAGCAATGGATTTTTCTACTCTTACCCAATTGACTAATCTTTCAGAGTCTAAAATTTTTGCGTTTGGTAATCCCTTTTTTAACTTTTCATAACAATAAGCTGTGAAATAATGGGCATCCATTTCTACTCCTATATTAATTTTATCCCACTTTTTTTTCCTTATTAAATCAACTAACGCATCATACGGGTGAGTCGGCCATGTATGAATATATTTTTCGTCGTAAATAATAATATTTTCCTTTTTAAGGTAAGTAGTTATAAAAGCTCCACCAGCATCCTGAGCTCTTACAAAACATAGGGGCTCTTCAGAATTTACATGAACTATTACACATTGAGAATAATAAAAAGACCAAGCATCATATCCTGTCAGATAATTTATGTTTGCAGTATCCTGTGAAATGAGAAGTTCAATTCCTTTTTTTTGCATTTCTGATTGAACTTTTTTAAGACGATTTTTATATTCCTTGACTGTGAAATTCATATATAAAATTAATTAAATAAGCTTCCAAATCCAGTAACAGATTTGTTCTCATTTATTTTTTCTAGAGTTTCCCAAATTAGTGCCTGGTTACTTGATAACACAATCATATTTAATTTTTTTTCAAGTTTTTCAATAATGTTTAAAACTGGTAATGAAGTACAAGAAACAAATAATGCTTGAGCTTGATTATGATCAATTTCAGATAATATCTCAAACAATTTATTCTGGTCTACTTTTCCAATATCAACATCTGACTCAATATCAAAATATGTATTTGACACTATTTCAAAGTTATTTTCTTTAAAAAAATTTACAACATCATCATTTAAAGACTTAATATATGGTGTGACTACAGATATTCTTTTAATATTCTTTTTCTTAAGGGCATTTAAAGCTGCCGTGCTTGGAGCCGTAACTAAGGCATTTGGTTTAGCTAAATTAATTTTTTTTTTTATATTATCAAAACCAGAAACTATTGTTCCTGATGTGCATCCAAAAACAACACAATCCACTTTTTCTCCAGGTAATATGTTATCCGCAACTGAAGTAATGTTTTCTGACATTTTTTTTAAATTTTCAGCTGTTACAGGATTATAATTTTTAATCCTATTAACATATAAATCTACTGGTTTATCATTTAAGACTTTTGAGAAATCTTTTTCTATCATGTTGTCGGTCGATAAAACAATTAAACCCACTCTTGGGTTAGTCTCTTTTGCAAATTGAGCTTTAATCTTTTTTGAATTCATATTAATTGACATAGGATAACTTAAAAAATATGAATGTCATTCTATAAATCAATTTAAAATTGGATTTTTTTGACCATTAAACATTACTTATTAATTTTGTTAATCATGGCACTATTTGGAAGTGCCTTTGTTTTTGGAAAACTTGTCTTAAATACGAATGTACCCCCTTTGCTTTTTGGATCGTTAAGAATGTTAGTAGTCGTAATTTGTTTATTACCCTTTTTTAACTTTAAGATCCCAAAAGAAAATTTGAAATCTTTGTTTATTTTTTCTTTTTCTATGGGTGTTGGGGTTACAGGTTTCACTTATCTATCTCTACAGGAGTCTAGTATAGTTTCGCCCGTTATTATTGGATCTCAGCTTGCGATTCCATTTGCAATTATTTTAAGTAATTTTCTCTTAAATGAAAAATTTAGTTTTCAAAAATGGTTTTTTGTAATTACATCTTTTTTGGGAATAATCTTTATTGGTTTTGATCCAGAGTTGATCAACAATATTTTTGCACTTGTGCTCACAGCTTTAATGGCATTCTTTTACGCTATTGCGAACGTAGCTAGTAGAGATACAAATAAATTAAGCATTGTAACTACGAATTTTTTCATGGCATCTATTGGGTTTATTGTATTAATACTTTTATCATTTTTCTTTGAGGGAAATACAATGTTTATTCTAAAGAATATTCAGCTAGATATTTGGTTTTTTATAATTTACTCTGGTTTGATTGTTTCAATAGGCGCCCATATGTCTTTGTTTTACTTATATAAGTTTTATCCGGTTGGAAAAGTTCTTCCCTTTTATGCTCTATTTCCTGTATTTGGATTGATCCAAACATTTATAATATTTAATGAAATCCCAAGTTTGATAATGACTTTAGGAGGAATAATTGTAATTGGATCTGTGTTTTTAATTCAAAAGGTAAAATAACCTAATTGAAAAAGTATTAATCATGGCATATTTTTATTTTACCTAATCATGAGAAAAAAAATTTTTAGTATTCTTTTTTTATTCTGTTTCATAGGAAATCAATTAGAAATCCAGGCGAATGAAATAACTATCGGTATAGCTCTTGGTTTCACTGGTCCAACAGAATCTATTGTTCCAAGTATGGCGTCTTCAGCAGAGTTGGCAGTTTCAGAGGCGAATTCCTCAAAAATATTTTTAAATGGTAAGGAAAAAGTCAATTCAATTAAAATAGATACAAAATGTGACACGTCCAACATTAAATCAGTAAACAAAACAATTAATGAAAATGATATTGTTGGAATCATTGGTGCTGCCTGCCCTGGAATATCTGAAGGAATTCTTTTGGGATCGGCTAACGAAAAAAACATTCCTATGATTTCTCCATCGGCAACCACTCCTTTATTGTCAATGTTAGATGAAAAAAACTTATTTTTTAGAACAACTGCTCCAAGTAGTAGAGATGGAGAGGTTTTAGCTAAAATTACAAAAGATAAAGGTATCAAACGAATTGCAGTTTCATTCCAAGACTCAAATTATGGAAAAGAACTTGAGAGAAATTTTAAAAAAACACTTAATGATAGTAATGTAGAAATTACCGTAAGTGTGCCTATAAAGATAAATAAAACTGATCTTTCAAATGAAGTGTCAGTCTTAGCTGCCGCAGGAGGAGACGCTGTTGCAATTTTTACTGAAATTGAACAAGATGGGGAAAGATTAATTAAGTCAATTCTTGACTCAGGTGCTTTTGAAAAATTTATTTTTTCAGATAGGATGATTAATGAAACTACTGAAAGAAAGTTTGGGGAATTAATTAATAATTCATTTGGGATAATTTCAGGTTCCAGCTCAAAAAATATTAATTCATTTTATAAAATTGCCAAAAAAAATAACATTGATACTTCAGGACCATTTATCGGTGAGTCTTATGATGCAGCGGCTATACTTATTCTTGCTTTGCAGGAAAAAAATTTTAAATCAGATAATAATTTATCTAAAAATATTATGTCAGTAAGTAACTCTCCAGGTACCAAAATCTATCCAGGTGAGATTGCTAAAGGTTTAAAACTTCTAAAAAAAGGAAAAAAAATTGACTATGAGGGAGCTACAAATGTTGAATTCAACGTAAATGGAGACGCTTTTGGAACATTTTTAGAAAAAGAGGTTAGCAAAGGTAAATTTAGAACAAGACAGCAAAGGTAGTTCTTAGTTAATAACTGTTTTTTTTAGAGGGAAACTTTTTTTGTTTTACTGAGTTTTTATATTTTATAACTGCACTTTTAATGTTTTTCTTAACATTACCAAATTTTTTTACAAACCTAAAGTTGGTCTCATTTAAACCAATCAAATCATCCGTTACAAGAACTTGACCATCACAATTAACTGAAGCTCCAATTCCAATTGTTGGTATATTAATTGAGTTTGTTATTTGTTTTGAGATGTCACTATAAATACATTCTAAAACAATTCCAAAAGCTCCGCTTTGTTCTAGATCTTGAGCATCCTTCAAAAGTTTTCTTTTTTCAGCTTCATTTTTACCTTTAGATCTAAATTTGCCTTTAGTTGTTTGTGGTGTTACGCCAATATGACCTAGTACAGGTATTCTATTTTTAACCAAATGTTTTACAATTTCTTTCACACTTGTTCCCCCCTCAACTTTAACAGCATCACATTTTGTCTCTTTAATTGATCTCTTAGAATTTTTAAGTGCTTCAGATTTATTTCTGTAGGTATTATAAGGAAGGTCAATTACTAAAAGGCTTTTTTTAACCCCCATTCTGGCACTCTTGGTATGTTCGATCATTATATTCAGACTTACTTTCCTTGTTGTATCGTAATTATATAATACAGATCCAAGAGAGTCTCCGACTAGAACTATATCAGCATGATCATCAACAATTTCAGCAATATTTTTGGAATATGCTGTAAGGCAAACAATCTTTGATTTGTTTTTTTTCTTTAAAATTTTTTTTATTTTGTTGTTCATTACTCTAATTCAATAGTGCTTGGTGGTTTTGAAGTAACATCATAAACTACTCTGTTTATTCCTCTAATATTATTAATAATTTTATTAGACACATTTTGTATGAAATTTTTAGGAAAATCAAAAAAATCTGCTGTCATACCATCTTGAGAAGTTATTGCTCTTAACAAGCAAATATACTCATAAGTTCTATTGTCACCCATAACACCAACTGTTTTTACTGGCAACAAGGCAGCATATGCCTGCCAAATTTTGTCGTATAATTTTTCTTTTTTGAGTTCAGAAATAAAAATATTATCTGCCTGTTTTAATATTTCTATTTTATCTTTTGAAACTTTACCTGGCATTCTTATTGCCAATCCTGGCCCTGGAAATGGGTGACGACTAATTATGTCCTTAGATAAATTTAATTTTATTCCAAGTTTTCTTACTTCATCCTTAAAAAGCAACCTTAATGGCTCGCACAATTCCAATTTCATTTTTTTTGGTAACCCACCAACATTATGATGTGATTTAATTTTAGATGTTTGACTTCCAGTCACTGACTTACTTTCAATTAAATCTGGGTATAAGGTCCCCTGGGCTAAAAATTTCACATTTTTAAGTTTTTTTGCATAGCGTTCAAAAATTTTGATAAATAGATTTCCAATTATCTTTCTTTTCTTCTCAGGGTCCGTAATATTGATTAATTTCTTTAAAAATTCATCTGCTGCATTTACGTATATCAAATTCATTTTTAATTTTTTTTTAAAAGTATTTACTACTTGTTTTTCCTCATTAAGTCTTAACAATCCTGTATTAACAAATATACAGTGTAGTTGTTTACCAACCGCTTTATTTAACAATTGTGCTACAACGCTGCTATCTACACCCCCAGAGAGTGCGCATATTATTTTTTTATTACCAATTTGATTTTGGACATTTTTTATTAACGTTTTTTTTTGATGATCTGTCGACCAATTTTTTTTCGATTTACATATACCAAACACAAAATTTTTGAGTAATAAAATTCCTTTTTCTGTATGAGTTACTTCAGGATGGAATTGAACACCATATCTCTTTATTAAATCATTTTCAATTATTGTAAATTTTGAACCTTTTGTTGATGCTGCTGCTTTAAAACCTTTTGGTAGTCTAGTTACGTGATCCGCATGACTCATCCATACATTCCTTTGTTTGCGGTTATCAAAAAAGTTTTTGGTTAACTTAGAGTTTAGTTTTTTTTTTATAGTTGCTAAACCAAACTCCCTATTTTTTGCTGTGATAACTTTACCACCGTAATGTCTTGAGATTAATTGATGACCGAAGCAAAGACCTAAAATAGGAACTTTCAAGTCTAAAATCTTTTTGTTAAAATTTATTTTTTTATCTTCATAAACATTTAAAGGACCACCTGATAAAATAATTCCAAACAATTCCTCCACATTAACTTTTTTAACTTGTTTATGATTTGATATTTCAGAAAATACACCAAGCTCCCTAACACGTCTTGCAATTAATTGAGTATATTGAGAACCAAAATCAATTATAAGAATTTTCTTAGCTCTACTGTTTTTTTTCATTTTTTGCTTCAAGATTTTGGAGTGATTTTTCAATTTCTTTTTTTTTGGAGCAAAAATTTTTACAAACTATATTAAGTTTTGCTAACAATTCATTTGCTTTAGAAAAATTTGATTTATCAAGATTAATTTGTATTAGCATATAAATTGCTTCTTCATTATTTGGTTCTAGTAGAAGAGTAGTGTTTAGATTTTTTTCTTCTTCTTTCTGGTTTTTTTCAGAGTTAAAAATCTTAGCTAAATATAAGTAAGATTTGGCATCTGTTGGGTTAAATACAATATTTCTATGAAACAAAAATTTAGAATCATCAAATTTTTTATCATTGAATTTATCTACTGCTTGATCATAAAAACTTTCTGAACTATAAGCAGTTGTTTTAAAAAACATTAAAATTAAAAACAAAAAGAGTTTTTTTAAATTTTTCATAAATATTGACTATTTTTTTTTACCTCATCTATACTATGAACCATGCTCTCATAAAATCCAGCTTTTGTAATTTTAACAAATTTTGGTTTATTTCTAAGATTAATAACATTTTTTGAGCCTAAATAACCCATTGATGATTTTAATCCTCCAATAAGTTTAAAAATTATCTTAGATACTTCACCTTTATATTTAATTAGTCCTTCTACTCCTTCTGGAACATATTTTGAGCTGTCCTTTTGTTTTTTTTGGAAATATCTGTCAGCAGACCCTTTGTTCATTGCTCCAACTGATCCCATTCCCCTAAAAACTTTAAATAATTTTCCATTTTTTTTTATTATTTTTCCAGGTGACTCATTAGTTCCAGCGATCATTGATCCTACCATTACAGCATCTGCGCCTGCTGCAAGTGCTTTTGCAATATCGCCTGAAAATTTTACTCCACCATCAGAAATCATTTTAACATTTTTGCTTAAACCTTTTTTTGCATCTAGTAATGCACTTAACTGGGGAACACCGATACCAGCAACAAGCCTAGTTGTGCAAATCGATCCGGGTCCAATTCCTACTTTTACTATATCTACTCCAAGTTTACATAAAAATTTTGCAGCCTCAGCTGTTGCAATGTTGCCTGCACACAGGGTTGTTTTGCTTGATTTTTTTTTTTTTATAAATTTAATTATATTTGCTACTCTTTTAGTGTGGCCATGTGCTGTATCAACAACAATCAAATCTACTTTGCTCTTAATAATTTTCTCTGCTCGAGATATTTCGGTATCATTAGTCCCCACTGCTGCCCCAACTGCTAAACCTTTTTTTTGAACTTTTTTTATTTCTAATATCTGATCATTGATGGAGAGATTTCTGTGAATAACTCCAATACCCCCTGCCTTAGCAATTTCAATTGCCATTTTAGACTCTGTAACTGTATCCATGGCAGACGAAAGTAATGGTATTTTAAGCTTCAAATTTTTTGATAGTTTAACAGACGTATTTACTTCGGAAGGAAGCACAGAAGAAAACTTCGGCGCTAAAGTGACATCATCAAAGGTAAGTGCTTCTTTTATAGGATCCATAATAGTTTATATACGATTCCTGAAAATTTTAAAGTGACTATCTTAAACTTTTACAGATGATGAAGCTTTCTTTTGAGTCTTTTCTGCTTGAGGGTGGTTTAAAGATTTTGCTTTCTTTAAAGTTTTTTTTTGCATTTTCAACAATTTCATTAAACGTTGAGCCCATAAAAATTTTTGATAAAAAAATTCCTTTTGGTCGCAGCATACCAACAGCAAAGCGCATTGCCGTTAAAGAAAGTTCACCCGTTTGAATTGAATCTAAATTTTTATTTCCAGTTGTATTAACCGCCATATCAGAGACTACAAGATCAATTTTTTTTGGAAAATAATCTGTAATTATTTTTTGGTTTTTATTATCCAAAAAATCACCGACAACATGATAAACGTCTTTTATTTTCTCAACTTCTTTAAGATCAATAGACATTATTTTTGAGCCCTTCGATTTTTCAGATAAATATTGTGTCCAGCTTCCAGGTGCAGAACCTATATCTAAAATACTTAAATGATTTTTAATAATTTTAAATTTTTCGTCTAACTCTTTAAGTTTATATACTGCTCTTGACCTGTAACCTTCCAACTTTGATTGACGAACATATTTATCCCTTCTTTGTCTGATAACCCAACTTTTAGATATCTTATTTTTTTTCAACTATTGATAAACCTTAAACTTTTAAGTTCTTTTTGATCTTGAAGATTATAAATATCTATTTTTATGTTTTTATCCAATCTCATATCTACATTATTTTTCCAAATTCCGGCAGCTAAATGCATGATACCGATTTTATTATTCGGTAAGTAAGGCTCTACAAATGTTTTTTGAATATTATCGTATTTTGGAAGTAAATTGCTTGCAATCCAGTTACAATTTAAAGGTAAAAATTCTGTATCTACTTCATCTACGTAAACACTTAGATTTATTGCTAACCCTTCTGAGCCAAAAATTTTTCCACTTTTCAAAGTTTGTCTCAGATTTTTTTGCCATACCTCCCAACATGGTGAATTTTTTTGAAGTGAAAATACACCTATATTAATGTGGGGTGCGAATGCAAGTTTTCTTGATTTTGAAATATCAATATTCGATGAAAGAGCATGTTTAAAATTTTGGCTTTTAACAATTGCTAATTTTCCAAATAACCATTTTACTTTTGACATTATTTTATAGCCTGGGCCCATTGTTTGAGTTATTCCTAGTTTTCCTTTTTCACATGCTTTGAAATATAAATCTACACACTTCCAATCGTTGACCCATGCATCGCAATCTATCCAAAGATACTTTTCATATTTTGGAAAATATTTTGGTAGAAATGCACGAGACACTTGACTTTTGAGCCATTCTTTTCCCATTACTTTTAAATTTGAAACTTCAATATCCCACTCTGCTTTTGTAACTTCATCAACCTTGTTTTTTAATTTTTCTCTTTGATTGTCATTTAAACCTGCATCAAGTATGCAAATTGCTGTATCTGTGCTCTCAGGGTTTTTTTTTATTGAGTCAATTAATTCATTTAATAAATCAAAATATTTTTCATCTGCTAATGAAACTATAGCGTTTGTTTTCATTTAAAGGACATCTTCTTGGTCTTCACCATCTTGGCTAACATGACTAAATTTTTTGGACAAGCTGCGAAAATGGAAAAAGCTAATTGGTATAAGAAGTAAATATATTAACGTTGATATTACTATAACGTTATAAGTATAGATTAATAACAATCCAAAAAATAAAATTAACGTAAATAATAAAAAGATTGTTAATCTTCTAGGGACCACAATCTTTTTAAAAGAATAAGTTGGTATTTTGCTGATTAATAATATTGAAGTTAAAATAAAAAAACCAGGGACTAGATATTTGTTTTCAATTGAAAAAAGTTGAAATTCACTAAAACTATAAATTAATGGAAATAAAACTAAAATACCTCCAGCCGGCGAAGGGACGCCTTCAAAAAAATTGTCTTTCCATTTTGCATTCGTATTAGAGGTAATATTAAATCTCGCCAATCTTAAAGCGACACAAATTACATAAATCAAACAAACTAACCACCCTACTCTTCCAAGATTATTTAAGGACCAAAAATACATTATAAAAGCCGGAGCAACTCCAAAGCTTATAACATCTGTTAATGAGTCTAGTTCTTTACCAACTTCTGAAGTTCCTTTGATAAGTCGTGCAATTCTTCCATCAAGACCATCTATAATCCCTGCAACTACTATTGCTAAAACCGCAAAACCAAACCTACCATCAAAAGCAAATTTAATAGATGTTAAACCTATACATACGCCTACTAGTGTAAACATATTAGGTAAAATTGATCTTGTTTTTTTGTTCGCAACTAATTTGAAATTTTTATTTTGTTGTTCCATTTTATTTTTTTGCAATTAATGTCTCACCAGCAACTGCTCTTTGGTTTACTTTTACCAAAGGTTTGTAATTTTCAAAATAAATGTCTGCCCTACTACCAAATCTAATCATTCCTATCCGATCACCTTGGTTTAGTTTTTCTCCTTTGTTTGTCTCAGTAACAATACGCCTAGCAATCAAACCAGCAATCTGAACAACTACAACCTGATCACCATTACTATTTTTAATTTTATAATAATTTCTTTCATTGTCTTCGCTGGCTTTGTCTAGAGATGCATTTAAAAACTTGCCAGGTTTATATAAAATTTCCTCAATTTCACCACTGCATGGAATTCTATTTACATGACAATCGAAAACATTCATGAACACGCTTACTTTGGTAAATTTTTTATTCTCTAAGGAAAGTTCTGAAGGACCGTTAACTTCCTCTACTTTTATCACTAATCCATCAGCCGGACTTACAAGATAATTTTCATCATTAATTGGGAATCTTTCCGGGTCTCTGAAAAAATAGTAAACCCATATTGTAAGAATAACACCTATTAAACCTAAGAAACCACTTATTAAATATAAAACAAGTGTTCCAAGTCCAAAGATTACTAAAAACTTATAACCCTCGTTATGTATTTTCGGAAAAACTTTATCTATCATAATCCTTTATTTGATAATTTCTGATTAATATGTATATAAAAAGCAGAAATTCAATTACTAAGATTTATACATAAATATGAGCAAAATTAAGGTCAAAAACCCAATCGTCGAGTTGGATGGCGATGAAATGACAAGAGTAATTTGGGAGTTTATTAAGAATAAACTGATATTACCGTACCTAGATTTAGGTATTGAATATTACGATCTTGGTATGAAAAGCAGGGATGATACTTCAGATCAAATAACCATTGATTGTGCGAATGCAATTAAAAAGAATGGTGTAGGTATTAAGTGCGCAACAATTACTCCAGACGAAGCACGAGTTAAAGAATTTAATTTAAAAAAGATGTGGAGATCTCCAAACGGTACAATTAGAAATATCATTGGAGGAACTGTATTTAGAGAGCCCATTATTTGTAAAAATGTTCCAAGATTGGTACCATCATGGACAGATCCGGTGATTATTGGAAGACATGCATTTGGTGACCAATATAGAGCAACTGATTTTAAAGTTCCTGGCAAAGGAAAACTTGAAATTAAATGGACATCTGAAGACGGTAAAGATACTAAAAATTACGAGGTATTTAATTTCCCTGGATCAGGGGTGGCTTTATCAATGTACAATTTAGATAAATCAATAGAAGATTTTGCTCGATCTTGTTTTAACTATGGATTGATTAAAAAATGGCCAGTTTACCTTTCAACAAAAAACACAATTTTAAAAACTTACGATGGAAGATTTAAAGACATATTTCAAAGTGTTTTTGAAAAGGAATTTAAATCTTCATTTGAAAAGAATAATTTAACCTATGAACATAGACTTATAGATGACATGGTTGCTTGTGCAATGAAGTGGAGCGGTAAATATATTTGGGCTTGTAAAAACTATGATGGTGACGTTCAATCAGATACTGTTGCTCAAGGATATGGTTCTCTTGGACTAATGACAAGTGTCTTGCTCGCACCAGATGGGAGAACAATGGAGGCAGAGGCTGCTCATGGAACTGTTACAAGACATTACAGAATGCATCAACAAGGAAAAGAAACTTCAACAAATCCTATAGCATCAATTTTTGCTTGGACTAGAGGACTTGCCCATAGAGGAAAATTAGATGCAAATGATGAGCTAATAAAATTTGCAAATACTTTAGAAACGGTTTGTATTGATTGTGTTGAAACTGGATCAATGACTAAAGACTTAGCAATTTTAATAGATACAAATCAAAAATACCTTACTACAAATCAATTTCTTGATGCAATTGATGGCAATTTAAAAAAGAAGTTAAATTAAGCTTTTAATCTTTTCAAAACTTTCTTCTATTTTATTTGAATGAACTCCACCTGCTTGGGCAAAATCAGATCTACCTCCACCACCTTTTCCACCAAGAATTTCTGAACCAGATTTTACAAACTTTATTGCGTCGTACTTTTTAGTCAAAGTATCTGTAACTCCTACTGCTAAACCAATTTTATCATCTTTAATTGCATATATAACAACTATCCCTTCTTTAATATCTTTCTTGCCTTGATCAACAAGTCTTCTTAATTCTTTAAAAGGTAAGTCATCTATTTTTTGAAATCTAATATTAATCTTTTTAATATTTTCATCTTTAACAATATTTTTTTTCTTATCTGATAAAATACTCTTTACTGTTATTTCCTCTAATTGTTTTGTCAGCTCCTTAATAGTAATCTTAAGGTCATCTGATTTTTTAATTGGTTTTCCTCCAAGTTTTGTAATTTCATTTGATAACGATTTGATAGTTTCTTCATTTTTTTGAGAGGACAAACTAGACATCTTATCTTTTGACTTAAGATATTCTTCAAGTTGTTTATCTCTTAATGCTTCAACCCGTCTTACACCCGCTGCTATTGATGACTGGCTGACTACTTTAAATTTACCAACCTCACTTGTGTTTTTTACATGTGTTCCGCCACATAGTTCTGTTGAAAAATATTTGTTACCTTCTTCACCCATAAACACAACTCTAACTTCATCTCCATATTTTTCTCCGAATAAAGCCATTGCCCCTTGTTCAATTCCCTCTTCAGGAGTCATTAGTCGTGTAACAACTTCCGTTTTTGAGTTTACAAACTTGTTTACATTTTCATCAATTTTTTTCATTTCTTCATCTGTAATTGGTTTCATGTGACTAAAATCAAATCTTAATCTATCTGGCGCAACTAATGATCCTTTTTGCATTACATGTTTTCCCAAAGTTCTTCTAAGAGATTCATGTAATAAATGAGTTGCTGAGTGATATGCTCTTATGTTTTGACGTCTTTCTTTGTTTATTTTTAATTCAACATTATCTTTAAGTTTAATTGTTCCTTTTGAAACTTTACCAAAGTGGACAAATAAGTTTCCAATTTTTTTTTGAACATCAATTACCTCAAATTCGTTTTCGCCTGAAGTTATCGTGCCTTTGTCACCAACCTGACCACCGGACTCCCCATAAAAAGGAGTCTGATTTAAAATAATTTGCCCTTCTTCTCCTTCTTTTAATTGTTGAGTTTCTTTATCATCTTTTACAATTGCAGTAATACTTCCCTCAGCATGGTTGGTCTCATAACCTAAAAATTCAGTAGGACCAATTTTCTCTTTAAGATTAAACCAAATTTCACTGACTGAACTATCTCCTGAGCCTTTCCAATTTTTCTTTGCAAGCTCTCGACTTTTTTTCATCATCTCGTCAAATTTTTTATTATCTACTTGAAGAGATTTGTTCTTAAGAATATCTTCAGTTAAATCTAACGGAAAACCGTAAGTATCATAAAGTTTGAAAGCAACTTCTCCAGGAAGAACCTTGTCTATTTTTGAGATTTCATCATCTAAAATTTTCATACCTCTTTCTAATAAAACCAAAAATTTTTCTTCCTCCATTTTCAAAGTTTCTTTGATAAGTGACTCTGCCCTTTTTAACTCCGGATAATTTTTAGACATTTCATCTAAAAGAGTTTTGAAAATATTGAAAAAAATTGGTTCTTTAGATCCTAGTAAATGTGAGTGTCTCATTCCTCTTCTCATAATTCTTCTAAGGACATAACCTCTTCCTTCATTAGACGGCAAAACACCTTCAGCAAGTAAAAACGAACTTGCCCTTAAGTGATCAGCTATCACTCTAAAACTTGATAAATTATTTTCATTTGGTTTTACTTTTACAGTTTCTGAAATAGAATTAATTAATTTTAAAAAATGGTCGGTTTTATAATTATCATGTGTACCTTGAAGAAGTGCTGCCATTCTCTCAAGACCCATACCTGTATCTACGGAAGGTTTAGGTAAATCAATTCTTTTGTCTTTTGAAATTTGTTCATATTGCATGAAGACTAAATTCCAAATCTCAATATATCTATCGCCATCTTGGTCTTTGCTTCCAGGTAGCCCACCTTTTAAATGATCTCCATGATCATAAAAAATTTCAGAGCAAGGGCCGCATGGACCTGTTTCGCCCATTGACCAAAAGTTATCTGAAGTAGAAATTTTAATTATTCTATTTTCATTTAAGCCCGAAATTTTTTTCCAAAGTTTAAATGCTTCTTCATCTTCATTATAAACAGTAAAATAAAGTCTATTTTTATCTAATCCAAAATCTTTAGTTATTAAATTCCATGCAAGTTCTATTGCTCTTTCTTTAAAATAATCTCCAAAAGAAAAGTTTCCAAGCATTTCAAAAAATGTGTGGTGTCTTGGAGTATATCCAACATTTTCTAAATCATTATGTTTTCCGCCTGCTCTTACGCATTTTTGTGAAGTGGTAGCTCTTTTGTAATCTCTTTTCTCTAATCCAGTAAAAACATTTTTGAACTGGACCATTCCAGAATTTGCAAACATTAATGTCGGGTCGTTATTAGGAACTAAGTTGCTAGACTCAACTATTTTATGATCATTTTTCTCAAAATATTTGAGAAAAGTATTTCTTATTTCATTTAAGGTTTTTTGAGCCATATTTTTAAAATACAGCTTTTTTAAATGATGTCTATAATCTTAAGGGGAAAAAGGCGCCTGTTACAGCGCCTTTTCTTATCTAATAATGACTATTTAGCTAATTCTTTTTTGCAGGAGGAGTCTCTTCTTTTTGACTTGCTTCTATTTTCTCCTGATCAAGTGGGTTACCTTCAATCTTTTTAGTAATCACACCTGCTTTTTCTCTAATTGCCATCTCTATTTCAGCGGCAACTTTTGGATTTTGTTCTAAGTAGATTTTGGCATTTTCTCTTCCTTGGCCAATTTTCTCACCTTTATATGCATACCAAGCACCAGATTTTTCAACAATCTCTGCTTTTGCACCAAGGTCAATTAATTCACCAACTTTACTAATTCCTTTTCCATACATTAAATCAAACTCAACTACTTTAAATGGTGGAGATACTTTGTTTTTAACAACCTTAACTCTTGTAGAGTTACCAATGATTGCATCTTTATCTTTTATCGCACCAATTCTTCTAATATCCATTCTTACAGATGAGTAGAATTTTAATGCATTTCCACCTGATGTAGTCTCAGGACTTCCAAACATAACACCTATTTTCATTCTGATTTGGTTAATAAAAATCATCATTGTGTTTGTGTTTGATATTGAGCTAGTTAATTTTCTTAAAGCCTGACTCATTAATCTTGATTGAAGACCAACGTGATGATCACCCATGTCCCCTTCAATTTCTGCTCTTGGTGTTAATGCTGCAACTGAGTCAATAACTATTACAGAGATAGAACCTGACTTAACAAGTGTATCTGCTATCTCTAGTGCTTGCTCACCAGCGTCAGGTTGAGAAATTAATAATTCCTCTGTATTTACACCTAATTTTTTTGCATACACTGGATCTAAAGCGTGCTCTGCATCAACGAATGCACATATTCCGCCAGCTTTTTGAGCCTCAGCGACTACTTGAAGTGCAAGAGTTGTTTTTCCAGAGGACTCTGGACCATAAATTTCGATAATTCTTCCTTTTGGTAATCCACCAATACCTAGCGCTAAATCTAAGCTTAGAGAGCCTGTAGAAATAGACTCTATATCCATAGCTTTTTTCTGGCCAAGCTTCATTACAGAACCTTTTCCAAAGTTATCAGTAATTTGACTGATAGCTGCGTCTAAAGCTTTATTTTTTTCTTTATTTTCCAAGTCTTTATCTTTCGCGGTTTTAACCACTTTTAAGTTATTTTTTGTCATTTGATGCCTCTTTTTTATTTATTGTTAACATACGAATCATGCTTTTAAATGTACACATTTTGTTCTCATTGGCAAGGATTAAATAAAAAGCTCTAAATTACTTAATAATATTGAGATATTTTGCGTTCAAACGACCTACTGATTTTAAAAGCTCTAACTGTGACAATAGGAGGTTTCTTTCTGAATTAGCTAGATTGATTCTAGCAGTTAAAAGAATTGTATTTGATTGAATAACATCAAGTGTGGTTCTTCCAAGCCCAGTTTCATACTCAACTGTGATCCCCTCGTGAGCAATTTCTGCAGCTTTCACCTGCGCACGAACTGAAGATAACAAACTATCTGAAGATTGAAACTTAGACCAAGCACTAGCAACGTTTGTTTCATTAGTTCTAACAGCATTATCTAAAAGTAATTGTTTTCGATTTTGTAAATTCTTGCTTCTTTCAAGAGATGCCGAATTTTTTCCTCCTTGAAATATTGGCCATGAAATTTCAGCACTTACTGTCTCTTGTTCTCTTTCATCATACGATGAACTAAAATCGTCTGACTTTGAAGACTTAGCTGAAATTGTTGCAGAAGGTGAAAATTCAGAAAGAGCAATTTTAACATCCTTTTCAGATTGATCATACTCTAGTTTGGCGATTGTAAGATCTGGATTGTTCCCTTTTGAAATTTGAATTGCATTTTGAAGGGATGTCGGAATATCAAATTCTATGTTTACATCTTCGCTTAAACTTTCAATATCATTAAGTGGGCCTATAATTTTTTCATAAAGAAGTTTAGCGGTAACTAAATCATTTTGAGAGTTAATAAATTGTGCTTGTGCTCCAGCCAATGATGACTCGGATTGAGCTAAGTCTGCTAAAGTAATTATTCCACTTTCAAGTCTATTTTGATCAGTTTCGACTTGTCTTTCTAATAGATCTAAATTTTCTTTATTTATCTTAAATTTCTTATTTGCTAAGATAACTCCAGTAAATGCTTCAGCAGCACTTAAAATAACTTCTTGTTCTTTCTTTAATAATTTTGCTTTTGCTAAATTTACTCCAATTTTACTTTTTTCAAGATCTGCTTTTCCACCTAAACCTTGAAAAACTTTTTGCTCTATTGTGACAGTTTGCGTCTCGGTATCTACATCAGTAATAGAAGCATCTGTTCCATCACGATCAGTTAATTTTTTGGTAGTCGCTTCACTTTTTGTGCCAGTAATTGTAACAGAGGGCAAAAACTCACTTTTTGAAATTTTCAAATCCTCTTCAGATACTGAAATGTTTTTTCTCTCTGCATTTAATTCAGGATTACTTAAGTAAGCATCTTGCAAAGCTTTGTAAAAATCTGCAGCATACAAATTTTGTGTCAAAATAAATAAAATTAAAATTATTAATCTAAAAAAATTAAACATGTTTTAATTTCACCTTTTTAATTTGATGATTTTCATTTAAATTAATAACTGCCGAAGAGTATTTTGGAGTATGTTTAAACATATTTTGAGTAATTCTTTGATAAGTCATCATAAAAGTTTCAACTTCTTTTTCATTCATTATTTTAGAATTTTTTTTTGTTCCACTTTTCATTTTTAATTTTTTTTCTTGTTTCAATCTCCACCTTTTTAACAATTTGAAATTTTTAGCTTTTAAATATAACAGACTATCCAATTGATCAAAGAGTTTTGAATATTTCGATTTAAGTTGATTATTAACATAGCTTCTCCAAATCTTCTTTTTGTCTGCATTTTTTTCTAAAATATTTATTGGTCTATTTAAAGATTTGGTATTTTCGGGCTTAGCACCAACACACCAACCCTCTAAAATTAAAATATCTGGTTTCTTTTTTAATTTGAACCAACCATTTTTTTTACACCTGTCATCAATTGACTTATCAAATTTTGGAATACTAATTGATCTAAATTTATTTTTTTTAACTTTCTTAAAAAGATTAAGCATTAATTGTATGTCATGGGTGCCTGGAACCCCTCTCGTAAGTAACAAAGGATGTTTATTTTTCGATAATAAAATTCTTTCATTTCTAGTTTTATAAAAATCGTCAATAGAAATTTTGAAAACCTGTAATTTAAAATATTTAACGAGTACTAATCTTAATAAAGTTGATATTGTTGTTTTTCCAGTACCCTGACCTCCTGCAAGACCCACAAGCAAAGTTTTTTTATCTTTTCTTTTTTTGTTAATCCAAAAACATAAAGGAATTATATGGGATTTTATCATTTGATCTTTTTTTTTAAACTTTTCTTTTTTTGTTTCTTGCGACTGTATGTATTTTACACAATCCTTTCTTACTTTTTCAAAACACTCTCTGTAATTTTGCATTTTATTTTTTTTGATCTAATGGGTGGTTTTCACCATTATTAACTGGAACATCTTTTAAAGCAAAAGTATCTATGTCGTCAATACATGCGATGTTTATTCCGTAAATTTTTGGATTAATTCTTGGTCTATTGTGAGTGTGAATACCACATATAGAACAGAAATAGTGTTTGGCTACTTTTGTGTAATATTGGTAAAGTTTTAAAATTTTTTCACCTTTAATTAATTTAAAGTCGTTCTCTCCTATCACGCCAATTATGTACCCTTTTCTTTTACATAAAGAGCAATTGCATCTCATGAATTTTTCAATACCTGTTTCAGGTATCTTTACTTCAGCTTCAACTTCACCACAGTGACACTTTAATTTTTTTATCATTTTTTTATTCTATCCATTTTATGATTTTTACCATCATTTACTCTTACATTAAGTTCAAATAATTCTTTGGTTGATATATCTTCTAAACATCCAACGTTTACTCCATATGTATTTGGATCGCTCCTTCTCAAATTATGAGTGTTTATTCCACAAACAGAACAAAAAAAGTGCTTTGCAGCTTTTGTATTGAATTGGTAATATTTAATTTTTTCTGCACCCTTAACTATTTCCAAATCTTTCTTATCCACTATTGTTGTTATAGAGCCTTTTCTTTTGCAAATAGAGCAGTTACATCTGTAATAATCATTTGATTTTTCTTTTAATTTTATTTTTATTTCTATCTCTCCACAGTGACACGTTAATTTTTTCATCTCTTTTTTACTCTATCCCTTGTAAAAGTTATCCACAACGTATCAAAATGTAGTTTCAGTGTTCTCGTTTTGATTCACTTTTGATTCAATTTCAGACTCAAAATACAACCTATTTGACTATATCGATTTATTAGGCTATTAATTACAAAAGAACAAAATAAGAACATTTATGAAGCTAACTATACCCTATTATTTACACAAAGCTGGAGCAGGTTTTCCTTCGCCAGCTACAGACTACATTGAGGAAGACATAGATCTAAATGTTCATCTTATAAAGAATGTTCCTGCAACATTTATAATTAGGGTACAGGGAAAATCTATGGTCAATGCTGGAATTTATGACGGAGATTTATTAGTTGTAGACAAAAGCCTAAAGCCTAAAAATTTTTCTACTGTTATAGCAAATGTTCATGACGAACTTGTTGTTAAAAGTTTTGTCAAAGAAAACGATAAACAATTTCTAACCTCTGGGTCTAAAAAATTTGAGGATAGAATTTTAATAAATGAAGAAGCAGATGTTTTTGTTTGGGGGGTCGTAACTTATGTCATCCACTCTGTATACTAAAAAAATTGCATTGATAGATTGTAATTCTTTCTATGTTTCTTGTGAAAGATTATTCAACCCAAAAATAAGAAGGCTACCCGTGGTAGTTCTTTCTAATAATGACGGATGTATAATATCAAGATCTAACGAAGCTAAAGCCTTAGGAATCAAAATGGGAGAGCCTTATTTTAAAGCAAGAAATATTATTATAAAAAATAATGTTCAGGTATTTTCTTCAAACTATTCTCTATATGGAGACATATCAAGAAGAGTAATGCGAACATTAAAAAGATTTAACTCAAAAATAGAGGTTTATTCTATTGATGAAGCTTTTTTAGATTTGTCTAATTTTTCAGATAAAGAAGTAAAAGATGTTGGTAAAGAAATTAGAAATACTGTTTTACAATGGACTGGTATACCAACTAGTATCGGGATAGCTGAAACCAAAACCTTGAGCAAGGTTGCAAATCACATAGCAAAAAAACAGAAGTCGGGTGTTGTAAGTTTGGTCAATATTAAGGACTTAGACCCAATATTAGAAAAGGTTGAAGTAAGAGATATATGGGGAGTTGGAAAACAACTATCAAAGTTTTATATCAAAAATGGAATTTATAATGCAAAACAATTAAAGAATGCTTCAAATACTTGGATTAAAAAAACAAAAAACGTTCTTAGTTCAAGAACTGCTATGGAGCTTAGAGGTGTTCCTTGTATTGAAATTGAAACCAAACAAGCAAAAAGAAAAAGTTGTTGTGTATCGAGATCATTTGGAAAAAAAGTAGAAAAACTCAGAGAACTGAAAGAGTCTGTAACAAGCTATTGTTTAAATGCAGCAGAAAAAATTAGATCTGAGTCACTAGTCTGTAAGTCTATCACTGTTTTTATAAGAACAAGTCCTTTTCAAAATAAAGGTATATTTTATTCAAATTCAAAAACTATCGATTTTCCTATTGCCACAAATAATAGTATTGAAATAGTTAAAAACGCTCTTGAAGGTCTTGATCTAATATACAAAGATGGATTCAAGTATCAAAAAGCTGGCATAATTTTATCAGGTTTATCAGACTCTGAAAAAGGAAATAGTTTATTTAAGTCTACAAAAGACGAAAGAATTAAAAACTTAATGCAATCTATTGATAACACTAACTACAGGTATGGAAGATCAACAATTAGCTTGGCAAGTGCAGGGATAAATAAAAAATGGAGTATGAGAAGACAATATTCCTCAAAAATTGATACAGCAGATTTTTATTCTTTACCTAAAATACTAGCAAACTAGTGAGGACGAACATCTCCAATGTTTGAAAGTGATGCATCGAATTCTTTGATGTTCTCTCTATTGGATAAACTAAAAATAATAAATAAAAATATGATAAGTAAAAATAGAGGAAAGATAGTAATTAAGGAAATATTTTTATTTATGACGGCAAAATAAATTACAAAAAACAAAATTGATCTTATAGTAACATTAAACTTAAAAACAGAAATGATGGATAAACTGTGTTTAACTAAATTTAAAAAGCTCATTTTAGAAGGCCCAAAATAACGTTTACCTCTAGTTGATTTAATGGATCCAAAACTTTTTTCAATTTTAACAAGCGATCCAGAAAAACTATTCCAGGATGATTTTTCAATAATAAACTTTTTAACAACTGATTTGGGTAAACAAGTGAAATTTCCAAATTTAATACTTTTTCCTGTAAAGAAATATGTCAAAAATTTATGGACTACATAAAAAAAGGTAAAAATTGATCCTTCAGATCTTTTAATTCTTTCACCGACTATTGTTTTATCAGCATAATAATCCGTGCTTTCTATAAATTTACTAATTTCATCAGGTCTGTCCTCCCCATCACCATCCATGGGGATTACATAGTCAAAATCCTCTTTTTCGTAAATATATTTTAAGCCAGTCGCAATAGATCTAGCATGACCGACATTTTTTAATAAACTGATAACTTCAACTTTAATTTCCTCTGTAGAGAATCTTTTATCTTCATATCCCTCTGTCGATCCATCGTTAATTACAAAAATTGAGAACTTACAATTAATATTTTTTACCTTCAAATTTATATCTTCGATAAGTTTTTCAAGAGACTGCCAATCGTTATAAACTGGAATTAAGATTATTATTTTTTTCATCTATAACCTACACAAACTTTTTTAGTACAAATATATGCATTAAGTAAATCAACATTTTTTTGATTTATTTCTCCAAGCCATACTGGTCTTCCTTCCATATGGTAAGATATATTACCTGCATACCATTCATCCCCTAAAACTACATTAATTGATTCTGTAAAATCTTTTTGCCAAACTTGAAGAACTTTATTGGCTTCAACTTTGCCCTTATAATCAGTTCTTTTATTTTCATTAATGAGTGAGACCAGACCATATGTAATAGGAGATAATAAAAACAAAACTAAAAATGGTTTGAAAAATTCTTTAAACGTTTGTTCGTCATCTTTAATATCAAACATACTTAAAATAAGGACACCGAAAAAAAGATAAAAAGGTGTCATCCACATTGTTCTTATTTTTGAGCCAGTTACAACTGAAGTCGCAAACATTAAAACTATTGGAAGAAAGTTTATTAGTAAAATAAAATATTTTTTTTTATCCTTTATATCAAATCTTATTTTTATTTTTTTTATTATAAAATAACAAAGAACAAAAAAAGGTATTAATATACCAATCTGTTTAATCAAAAATATAATTGGAAACTTTAAGTGATTTAAAAAACTATAATCCACCAGTCCAGCTCTATTAAAAGCATATTTAATTGTTATAAAATCATTTTGAAAAAGCCAAATTAAATGAGGGACTAACAAAACGAAAAATATTTCAATTGGTAAATAATGTTTAAAATCTATTTTCCTAGTTTTTGTTATGAAAAACTCATAGGCAAAGATCATTACTACTGATAAAAGCAAATAAGCAAACAAATACTTTGTTAAAAAACCAATTGCAGCGGTAACACCTAATAAAATTAGTATTACAGTATTTGTATCTTTCTTCATGTATAATTTCCATGAAAGGTAAACCGTAAGAGCCCAAAAAGGTAACTGGCAAACATTTACGTTAAATTCTGGTGTGGTAAAATTGTAAAAATATATTCCTTCTAGAATTAAGACAGAAAAAAAACTTAACGTTTTATTTTGAAAAAATTCATTTGAAAATATCCATACTATATAAAAGGCTAATATTACAAAAATTTGACTTAAAAAATAATAAGCAATGTCATTACTTCCGAAAAGAAAATAAAAAAATTCAACAAAGAAAGCACTCACTGGTGGATGCTTGTTATATCCCCAATCTAAATTACTGCCCCAGGCTAACGCTTCTATCGTATCTAATGGTAAATTATTATTTGTGATAGAAGGAATCAAGGTCCAAACAAATAAGTGTGCAATTAAAAAAAGATAGAATAAATTACTTATATTCTTTTTTTTAAACATATATCTATATATTTATACAATTAATGGTTTCTTGACACCATTTAATTGCTGAATATACTGCGAGCGCTTTAAAAATTAAAATGGTTAAAATTTCAAAAAACTACGTTCCAAAAGAATCAGAAAAATATATGTGTGAAAAACATAAGCTTTTTTTCAAAAATAAATTATCAGAATGGAAAAAAGATCTTGTAAGATCAAACAATGAAGCTCTGTATAATAGTTCAATGGATGATAACAGCACATCAGCAGACATCGTAGACCAAGCAAGTTCATACACTGACAAAAATGTTGAGATGAGAGCTATTAATAGACAGATAAAACTTATATCTAAAATCGACGCTGCGCTTAGAAGAATTAAAGATGGAACATATGGTTTTTGTGAAGATACAGGTGAACCAATTGGAATTAAGAGACTAATTGCTCGTCCTGTAGCAACACTAAGTATCTCTGCTCAAGAAAAACATGAAAAAGAGGAAAAAGTTTACGCAAGTGACGTTTAAGGGGAGGGTATTTTTTCTCCTTTATTCATAAAATCATAACCTTTGATAACCGCTGGTCTTCCTGCAATTTCATTATACCATCTCGTCAAATTTTTGTGGTTCTTTAAACCGATATCATGCCAGTCATGTCTAGCAATCCATGGCCATGTAGCTATGTCAGCAATTGAGTACTCTTCACCTGCTAAAAATTTTGATTGTGATAATCTTAGATCTAAATCGTTATAGATTGCTTTTGAAATTTTAAAATATCTATCTTCCCCAAATTTACTTTTTCCGGGATTATAATGATGAAACTGGTGATGTTGACCTAACATTGGTCCAACATAACCCATCTGGGCCATTAACCATTGATTGATTTGGTCTCTATTTTTTTCATCATAAAACTTGCCACTTTTATTACCTAGGTAGATCAAGATTGCACCAGACTCAAAAATTGCCTTACCGTTATCATGGTCTTTAATTACAGGGATCTTATTAAATGGGCTTATTTTTTTGAATTCAGGGTCAAATTGTTCATCTTTAAACAAATTAACCTTTGTAACTTTGTACTTATATTGAATTTCCTCAAGCATAATTGAGATCTTTTTTCCATTGGGCGTATCGGCTGTAAAAAGCTCAATCACTTTTAACGCCAAGTCTGTTTTTTATAGCTTTTGATGATGTTGTAAATTCAAAACGATATTTCTCATTCGGTCTGGCTAATTTGAAACATGCTCTTGCTGCTAAAGCCCCTTCATGAAAACCTGATAAAATTAATTTTAATTTCCCTGGATAGTTACAAATATCACCAACAGCATAAATCCCTTTTTGGTTTGTCTCGAATTTTTCAGTATCAACTTCGACCGTTTTTCTATCAATATTCAGCCCCCAATTTGCAATTGGTCCTAACTGCATAATAAGCCCAAAGAAACCTAGCACATAATCTGTTTTTAAATTTAAAGTTTTTTTACCATCATCTTCAATATCTATACTTTCAATTTCATTTGAACCGTTTAATTTTTTTAATTGAAACTTAGTAAAAAGATTAATTTTCTTTGATTTTGTTAATTCATGAACTTTATCAACAGTTGCCTGAGCACCTCTAAATTCATCCCTTCTATGTATCAGATTAACATTACAATTATTTGATAATTCAACAGCCCAATCTAATGCACTATCCCCACCACCAAAAATTGAAACTGTTTTGCCTTTAAAAATATTTTTATCCTTAATTGAATATAAAATTGATTTATTTTCAAATTTCTCGTGTCCTTCAACTGAAAATTTTCTTGGTTCAAATGATCCGACTCCACCCGCAATTATGACATTTGGAGTAGTAAACGAAGTTCCTTTATTTGTTTTAACAATCCATTTGTCACCATCCTTTTTTACTTGATCAACTCTTTCAGATAAATGAAATTTAATATCGAAAGGCTTTAGTTGATTAATTAAATTATTTGTAAGCTCTTCGCCTGTGCATTCTGGAACTGCTGGAATATCATAAATAGGCTTATCAGGATAAAGCTCTATACATTGTCCACCTATTTTATCTAAGTTATCAACGATCTCACAATCTAAACCAATTAATTTTAATTGATGTGCAGTAAAAAGACCGGTCGGTCCAGCTCCAATAATTAACGCATCTGTTTTAATCATTAAGTTTGTTTTTCTGGCATGTCTACTACTAAACCATCTAAATCATCTGAAACAATTATTTGGCAGCTTAGTCTGCTATTTTTTTTTGGTTCATAAGCTTGGTCTAACATGTCATCCTCACCTTCATTTTTTTTATTTATCTTATCAAACCAATCTTCTTTGACATAAACATGGCAAGTTGCACACGCCATGCTGCCTCCACAATCTGCATCAATTCCTGGTATATTGTTTTGAACAGCACCTTCCATAACTGTTAGTCCGTTTTGAACGTCTATAGTATGATTAGTTCCGTTATGTTCTATGTAAGTAATTTTTGCCATTAGGTTTATATAAGCACCAAAAAAAATAGGGCAAGTGGTTAAACTCGCCCTATTTTAAAATTAAGATAATTTTTATTATCTAGCTCTCGCTGGTGTACTTGAAACTGCAGCTGCCCAAATTACTAGACCGAATGCGATCTTGTTAATAAAGTCAGCTAAGTTGTAAATGATGTTCAATGAAGCTGCATCAATTCCACCTGTTAGGTAACCAAAAATGTAACCTAATGGGTAAATTGCCCAACCAATTGTTACGATCATTCTCATTGCACCGAAAGCTGTAACAAGTGCTTTGTTACCACTTTTTGATGCTGCTTTTCCAGCTTCACCTGAGAATACTTCATATAAGATGTAGATCCATCCAGCCATACCGATTACGAAACCAAGTGTAGCGTTGATGTAACCTGCCTCTCCTAAGTATCCACCTACTAGCATTACTACTGATCCGATTAGTAATCTCCAGAAAATTCCTGAAGGTACTTTTCTTATCGCTGCTAATATTAGATAAAACTCAATCATTTGTAACGGCACTGTAATTAACCAGTCAATGTATCTGTACACTGTTGGTGAGTCACCTGTAATGATCCATACTTCTCTCATGTACATGTAGTGAACAAATGCAACACCTGTTACTAGACCTGCAACTGTTATAGATGTTTTCCAACCACCAGCTACTGAACCTCTTTCCATGAAGAAAAAGACAGTTGCTGCAGCCATACCCATAGAAATTAACCAAAATGATATTCCTACAAGGTCATCCGTAGCTAACAGAACAGTGTCTGCTGCGTTTGCCGCATCAGCAAAGCCCACTAGAGCTAATGCTGCTAATGCAAACAATTTTAGTTTATTCATAAAAAACTCCCTCTTTAGTTAGTTTTTTGTTAGTTTAAATTTAAACTACGACCTAAACTCAATTTAGATCAAAGTTGGGGTCCTAATATCAAATATAAAGGGTTATTAGAAGAGTTATTTAGGACTAATTTAGGTTGATTTTACTGACTTTTTGAAATTAAATGCAACTAACACGTAGAAAAAGTCTTAAATAACAGGATTTTGAGTCATTTATTATGAGTAAGAAATTTGAGCAAATTTACAATGAATCTATAACTAAACCCGAGGAATTCTGGCGTGAAATATCAGATGACATATTCTGGTTTAAAAAACCAACTAAAATTTTAAACAAAACTAATCCCCCATTCTACAAATGGTTCGAGGATGGAACTACAAACACTTGTTATAATGCTTTAGATTTCCATATCGATAACGGTTTAGGAGAAAAAACTGCGCTTATTTACGATAGCCCAATTACAGGTAACAAAGCAAAATTTTCTTATAATGAATTAAGATCAAAAGTTTCAAAATTTGCAGGAGCTTTAAAAAATCAAGGACTTCAAAAAGGTGACAGGGCTATAATTTATATGCCAATGGTACCTGAGGCCGTTGTTGCTATGTTGGCATGTGGAAGAATAGGTGTCATTCACTCAGTTGTGTTCGGAGGATTCGCCTCAAATGAACTTGCAAGTCGTATAGATGATAGTAAAGCAAAAATTTTGATAACTGCTTCATGCGGTTTTGAACCTGGCAGAACAGTAGAATATAGACCACTCGTAGATGGGGCTTTAAAACTTGCCGAACATTCAGTTGAAAAAGTTATCTTTTTTCAAAGAAAAGACCATGAGGTAAAATTAAACGCTCCAAAAGAAATTAGCTGGGACGAAGCTTTATCAGATGCAAAAGATACAGATTGTGTAGAAATGAATTCAAATGAATACGCCTATATTCTCTATACATCAGGTACTACTGGTGTGCCAAAAGGAATAGTAAGAGATATTGGGGGCCACATAGTAGCTTTGAAATGGACTATGAAAAATATTTATAACATAGATGAGAGTGATGTTTGGTGGTCTGCGAGTGATATCGGTTGGATTGTTGGTCATTCTTATATTGTTTATGCTCCTTTATTTAAAGGTTGCACTACTGTTTTATTTGAAGGTAAACCAGTAGGGACTCCAGATGCTGGTGCTTTTTGGAAAATGATTTCTGATTATAAAATAAAATCTTTATTCACAGCACCTACTGCTTTTAGAGCAATTAAAAAAGAGGATCCAGAAGGAAAATTCTTTTCAAAATACGATTTAAGCTCTTTTGAGTCATTATTTTTAGCAGGAGAGCGCGCAGATCCCGATACAATTAAATGGGCTGAAAATTTACTTAACGTACCAGTAATTGATCATTGGTGGCAGACAGAAACAAGTTGGGCGATTAGTTCGAATTGCACTGGAATTAAAATGATGGAAACTAAATATGGTTCTGCATGTAAAGCTGTCCCTGGTTATGATGTAAAAATAATTAAACCAGATCAAACTCTTGCAAAGCCAAATGAAATGGGGGATATAGTTGTAAAACTACCTTTGCCACCTGGGACATTTCCAACTCTTTGGAATGCAGATAAAAGATACAAAGAAAATTATATGTCAAATTACGAGGGTTACTATCAAACTTACGATGCAGGTCATATTGATGAAGATGGTTACATTTGGATTATGTCAAGGACTGATGACATAATAAACGTAGCTGGTCACAGATTATCCACTGGTGCTATTGAAGAGGTGTTGTCGGAACATCAATCAGTTGCTGAATGTGCTGTTCTTGGAATTGCAGATAAACTAAAGGGGCAATTGCCAATCGGCCTTATTGTGTTAAAAACAGGAGTAGATAAAGATAACGAAACAATTTCTAAAGAATGTATTCAAATGGTTCGTGACAAAATTGGTCCAGTCGCTGCATTTAAGGTTGCAATAATAATTAAAAGACTTCCAAAAACAAGATCAGGTAAAATTTTGAGAGGAACGATAAGAAAAATAGCAGATAATGTTGAGTATAGAATGCCCCCTACTATTGATGATCCAGCAATTTTAGATGAGATTAAAAATGATCTTATTCAAAATAATATATTAAAATCTGTTTAAGACTTATTAGATAAAAGAATTAATAATATTTAAATATTTTTTGAGGTTTTGATTATAATCAAATCTATTCAAATTTTTATAACCTATTGATATTTTCTTAGATAACGATTTTTTATTTTTAGAATAATACAAAATTAAATTTGACAATTCTAAATAATTACCAACATTAAACAAAAATCCTGCATTCCCATTTAAAAGAATTTCTCTAGGTCCAGTTGGGCAATTTGAAGAAATAATAAATTTTTTTAAAACCTGGGTCTCTAATAAAACATTTGGTAAGCCTTCGTATAATGAGGATAAAATAAAAACATCTGAAGATTTAATTAAATTAAAAGGATTATTTTGAAAGTCTAATAATTTAACTTGTTTAGAAAGATTATTTTCATGAATGTATTTAACCAAATTTTTTTTTTCAACACCCCTACCAACTAATAATAAATTAAAACTTATCTTGTCTTTAATTCTATTCACTGCTTTCAAGAGGGTTAGTTGATCTTTTTGATCAGTATATCGACCTATATTTATTAATTTCAATTTTTTCCTATCAAACTTAATTTTACTTTTGATTTTTGATTTTTTGATTATTTCTCTTTTATTTAATGGATTATAGATACATTCTGCATGAATTTTAAATTTTGTCTTAAATTTTTTTTTAAATTCGAAACTATTTACAATAATTTTATCAGCACTTCTTAAAACAAATTTAAAAATTAAGTTTTTAAATCTATTTTGAGACCAGCCATCAGGTGCTGAATTTGACCTTACAATTACCTTTATACCTAATAACTTGCATAATAACGTACAATACACGTTTCCTTGAAAAGAGAAAACTAAAGTATTTCTATCTTTCAAAATTTCAAAAAAAAGTAAAAATAAGCCTACAAAAAATTTTTTTCTTCTTCCTATTGAGTTCCAAAAATCTGCTTTAGGAGAGATAAACTTAATTTTATTATTAAATTTATTCTTATATTTATTTGAGATCGAAATAACAGAAATGTTATTAATTTTATCCTTTAAATAATTAGATATTATAAATAAGTTCTTTTCTACCCCTCCACCTTCTATAGAGGGTATAAATATAATGAGTTTTTTTTGCATCTGTAGAATTAATTATAACTTAAATAACAATTTTGTTATAATTAAGAACTTTTAAATAAATTTTAATGCAAAAAAAACCTTTAGTTTCAATATTGATAGCTAACTATAATAGTTCACAATATATCCAGCATTGTATTAACTCTTTAAGCACCCAAACTTACAAAAATTTAGAGATAATTTTCTTCGATGATAATTCATCAGATAACTCTATCGATATCATTAATCAATTTTCAAATGTTAAGGTTATAGAAAATAAAATTCAAACAAAATTTGGTTCATTAAATCAATTAAATGCATTTAAGGAAGCAGTTAAAATAAGTAAAGGTGATTTAATTTTTTTACTTGATAGCGATGATTATTTTGCTAAAAATAAAATTGAGAAAGTAATTGACTATTTTAATAATAATAAAAATGCGAAAATAGTATTCGATTACCCGTTAATAGTTGAAAATAACAATATTTATCCAGAAAAAACAAAGCTTAGATTTTTTAAAACATACTGGCCATATATTCATCCAACTAGCTGTATTTCAATTAAAAAAAATTATTTTGAAGAGATGTTAAAAGTTATTTCTTATAAGAATTTTACCGATGTATGGTTGGATTTAAGAATCTGTTTGTTTTCAAAATATATTTTAAAAGATTTTCATATAATAAACGAAAATTTAACCTTTTACAGAAAAACTACCTCAAACATATCTTCAAAATTTAGCAAATTTTCAAAAAATTGGTGGAAAAGAAGGATGCAGGCGCATCAATATTTTCAAAAATTTTCTAGAGATAATGAATTGAATTTTAATAAAAATTTCGACTTTCTTATTACTAAATTAATATGTAAGTTTTTGTAATAATGAAAAGAATATTGTTAATCGGGAAAAGAGGTTTTTTAGGAAATTATCTAAATAAATATTTACATAAAAAATTTAAAATTAAATTCATCTCATTTAAAGAAATAAACAATTTAAAAAAATCGATAATAAATTATGATTACATAATTAACACATCCATAAACAAAAACTATATTAATAAGAAGTATCACAAGAAATTTGATAATGATTTTCAAATCGCAAACTTTTTAGATCCAAAAAAAAATACATTTATTTTTTTTAGCTCAAGAAAAGTGTATAAATCAAAAGGAAATATTAAGGAGAATGATAAATTAAACCCCTTATCGAATTACTCAAAGAATAAACTAATCACTGAAAATCTTTTAAAAAGTAAGTTGAAATCAAACTTATTAATATTGAGAATATCAAATATAATAGGTTTTAAATTAAAATTTCGGAAAAATCTTCATCAAACTTTTGTTGATTTGTTTTACAAAGAAGCGAAAAGAGGTTTTATTTATGATAATGCAAATAGATTTAAGGACTTTTTATCTGTTAAAAAATTTGGGCAAATATTATTAATGATGATTAAAAAAGATCTAAGAGGTACCTATAATGTATCGATAGGTAAAAAAGTATATTTAAATCAGATAATTAATTGGCTTAATAGATATAATAAAAAACCTTTAAAAATTATAAAAAATAAATTTATAAGAAATCAAGATTTTTACTTAAATAATAAAAAGTTAATGTCTAAAATTAAGATTAAAAATGAACTGTATGAATTAAAAAGCGAATGTTTAAATTTAAGTAAAAAAATGTTTAATTGAAATCAAGAGGTTGACCCTCTGGTTGACCTATTATTTTTCCATTCAACATTTTGATTTTTCCGTTAATTATGGTCGCAATAGGAGATCCCTTGAAACTATATCCGTGGAAAGGTGACCATCCACATTTGCTCTGAATATCTTCATTTTTAATTTTTATAGATTTATTTAAATCTACAATTGTTATATCTGCATCGTAATTTTCTTTTAAATACCCTTTATTTTTAATTCCAAATATTTTGACAGGGTTTTCACATATCAAATCAATTAATTGTTTTAATTTTAATTTATTATTGTTTACATGATCTAACATAACAGGAAGGAGAGTTTGAACCCCTGGCATTCCTGAAGGAGAATTGGGATATTTCTTATCTTTATTAGTTTTTAAATGAGGGGCATGATCTGAGCCAATAGTATCATTATAATTATTTCTTACCGCGTACCAGAGACGATCGTAATGTGACTTGTCTCTAATAGGTGGGTTCATTTGTGCATAAGTTCCAAGTTTGTTATAACAATCTGGGGAGTAAATAGTTAAGTGTTGAGGCGTAATTTCAAAAGTAATTAATCCTTTATTTTGAGAAAGAAAATCAACTTCCTCTTTTGTAGTTATGTGAAGTATATGAGCTTTTTTATTGAGTCTTTTTGCGATTTTAACAATTCGTCTAGTTGAAGACATTGCAGCTTCCTCATTTCTCCAAACAGGATGACTAGACACATTGCCCTCTTCAATAAGTTTTTTTCTTACTTTCAAGATTTCTTCATCCTCAGAATGAACCGCTACAACTTTTGAAGCATGTTCAAAAACTTTTTCTATGTCTTTTTCCTTATCAACCAATAAGTTTCCTGTTGAAGAGCCTGCAAAAAGTTTAATCCCACAGCACCCTTTTAGATCTTTTAGTTTTTCTAGCGTTGAATAATTTTCAGCAGTTGCACCAAAATAAAATGCATGATTGCAAAACATTCCTTTTCCTAATTGAATTTTCTTATCAAACTCTTCAAAATTTGTTGTGGGTGGATTAGTGTTTGGCATCTCAAAAACAGAAGTTATTCCTCCCATTACTGCTGCTTTACTTCCTGAATTTAAATCCTCAGCATCAGTAGATCCTGGTTCTCTAAAATGAACTTGAGTGTCAATACAACCGGGCAAAACAGTCAATCCTTTTGCATCAAATGTCTCTTTGGATTTATCTTTCAAGTCGCCAATCTTAACAATTTTGTTATTAGATATTCCTATATCTTTTTTCTCGAGATTACCGTTAATATAACATTCACCATTTTTAATAATTAGATCTAACATTGTTTTAAAAGTAGATATATTATATTTATATATTAATCAATTATGAATACAGAAAAAGTTTATATTTTAGAGGATAGGGGTATTTTGTACATCAATGGACCAGACTCTGCAAAATTTTTACAAAATCTTATCTCAAATGACATTGAAAAAGTAAACGAAAGTAAAAGTTGTTTTGCATCTTTGCTTTCACCTCAAGGAAAGTTTTTATTTGATTTTATAGTAGTCAAGCATAAAGACGGCTACTTTTTAGATTGTGAAAAGAGAATAGCTGATCAGTTATATAAAAAATTAGTTATGTACAAATTAAGATCAGAAGTAGAAATTTTAAATCTTAGCAACGAATTTATCGTAGCTGCTTTTAATCATAAAAAATTCTTATCTATAGAAGGTTCAAAAGATGAGTTGGGATATACCACTAAATATAATGAGGACCATGTTCTTCTTGATCCAAGAAATAAAAAATTGGGGGGTAGAATTATTGCTAATCTTGAAAAACTGTACATGTCCTTAAAAAAAATGAAACTTAAATCTTCTAACATAGAAGAATACTACAAATTAAGCTTTGAGCTAGGTATACCTCAAAGTAACATGGACCAGTTACAAGAAAAATTATTTGGAATAGAGTGTAATTTTGAAGAACTTAATGCAATTGATTTTAAGAAAGGCTGTTATGTTGGCCAAGAAAATACTTCACGTATTAAAAATAAAGATAAATTAAACAAAAGATTACTGCCGCTTCAAATAAAAAAAGGCTCAATAAATAATAATGACCCAATTACATCAAATAATGTAGAAATTGGTAAAGTATTGATAGCAAATAAATTTAGTTTTGCCCTAATCAAATTTAAAGATAAGGAGTTTGAATATAACAAAGAATTTAAGTGTGGAGATGCAAATATCAAAATATTAAAACCTAACTGGATGAATTAGTGAAAAATAGGAAAATAATAAATCCATCTAAATTAAAATTTACTCCATTTAACAGTTATGGAAAACTAATTTCAGGTATAAGTTGGCATAAAATATCTTATAATCAAAATACTGGTGTTGGAAGTTACATACTAAAAATGGCTCCCAGCACTAGAAGTCTAAAACATAAGCACCAAAACTATGAGGAATTTTTTGTTTTGGATGGAGAACTAACGGATGAAGATAATACAACTTTCAATAAAGGTGATTTTATCTCGTATAAGCCAGGTTCAAAACATTCATCTTTTTCTAAAAAAGGATGTTTATTATTAGTGTTTTTAAGAAAAAAAAACAAAGCTATCTAGATGGTGCGGCCAGAGAGATTTGAACTCTCATGGACTAGGTCCACACGGCCCTCAACCGTGCCTGTCTACCAATTTCAGCATGGCCGCCTTATGCGTCACATTAATTGAATGACAACTATCTTTCAAGTTGATACATTTATGATATGGAATTTACTCCTGAAATAAAAAAAGCAACTCAGGCAATTTATCAAAAAATTTCTAAGACTATTCCTGAAATTGAATGGTCTACACACGCCCCATATATTTACGAAATAAACAAACTTAAAAAAGAGAAAAATGCAGTTATTCTTGCTCACAATTATCAGACTCCAGAAATATATCACGGGATATCCGATTTTTCTGCAGACTCACTCGCTCTAGCTGTTGAAGCTGCAAAAACTAAAGCTGATATAATTGTTATGTGTGGAGTGCACTTTATGGCCGAGACTGCAAAACTTATGAGCCCTAATAAAAAAGTGTTGTTGCCAGATATGAGAGCAGGTTGCTCTTTATCATCATCAATAAAAGGTGAAGATGTAAGAAAACTAAAAAAACAAAATCCAGGTGTTCCGGTCGTTTCATATGTAAATACTTCAGCAGATGTAAAAGCAGAAACAGATGTTTGTTGTACTTCAGCGAATGCTGTTAAAATTGTAAATTCATTAGGTGTCAGAAAAGTTATTTTCTTGCCAGATGATTATCTTGCCAAATATGTAGCTTCTCAAACTGATGTTGAAATTATCTCATGGAAAGGAACATGTGAAGTACATGAAAAGTTTAATGATACAGAAATTAATGAAATTAGAAAAAATAATCCTGGAATAAAGGTTATTGCTCATCCTGAGTGTCCACCAGAGGTTATAAATGCAAGTGATTTCACAGGGTCAACAAGTGGAATGATAAAATATGTAAAAGACAATCAACCGGAAAAAGTTATGATGGTAACAGAATGTTCTATGAGTGACAATGTTCAAGTAGATAACCCAAATGTAAAGTTTATAAGACCATGCAACCTTTGCCCGCACATGAAAAGAATTACTCTTCCTAAAATTTTGGATTGTTTAAAAAATGAAACAAATGAAATTTTAATGTCTGATGAAACAATCGAGAAAGCTAAAAAGTCTGTAGAGAGAATGGCTGAAATAGGCAGATAGTATCTGTGTCAAAAATAATTTTAAGTAAAAGTTTCATAAATAATTCTGTCAAACTTGCACTGAATGAGGATTTATATCCCAGTGGAGATATCACATCAAATCTTATAGAGAAAATTAGTATCAAAAAATTTAAGATAATCGCAAATCAAAATGGAATAATTGGTGGAATAGAATTTGCTAAAAGCACATTTAAAATCTTCGATGACAAGATCCAATTTCATATTAAAAAAAAGGATGGCTCTCAAGTTAAAAAGGGTCAAATTATTGCTACGATCAAGGGTGATTCAAAAAATATTTTAATTTGTGAAAGAGTTGCTCTCAATTTTCTTTCCCACATATCAGGTATAGCTAGTTACACTAATAAATTTGTTAAACGTGTCAAAGGTAAAAGTAGGATTTGCTGTACTCGTAAAACAATTCCAAACTTAAGAGTAATACAAAAGTACGCGGTTAAATTGGGTGGCGGTACTAATCATAGATTCAATCTTAGTGATGAGTTTTTAATTAAAGATAATCATATCGCAAGTTCAGATCTAAAATTTTTAGTTCAAAAAGCAATTAAAAATAAAAAAGGAAAAAAAATTACAGTAGAAGTTGACAATTTAAAACAACTTAAATTAATTTTGGGTTTAAAATTCAACACAATTCTTTTTGATAATATGAATATCGAAAATCTAAAAATGGGTGTAAAACTTGCAAAAAAATATTATGAAACTGAGGCATCTGGAAATATTACTCTTAAAAATGTTAAATCGGTCTCAAATACAGGCGTTGATCGAATTTCGGTTGGTAGCATCACCCACAGTGCTCCAGCTATAGATTTCAAGCTAGAAATTTAAATTTTTTTATTTTTTAAGTTCAGCCTGTGCAGCGGCTAGACGTGCAACAGGAACTCTGTAAGGTGAACAAGATACATAATTCAATCCTGTTTTTGAACAAAAATTTATACTTTTAGGATCTCCACCGTGTTCACCACAAATTCCAAGTTTAATTTTTTTATTTTGTTTTCTACCTTTTAACGTTGCTATTTCGATTAAATCTCCGACACCTTCATCTATAGAAACAAAGGGATCGATATCAAATATCTTATTTTCAATGTAATCATTTAAAAATTTTCCACTATCATCTCTGCTAATGCCGAAAGTTGTTTGAGTTAAGTCGTTAGTTCCGAAACTAAAGAATTCAGCGTGTTTTGCAATATCTTTTGCCTTAATGGCAGCTCTTGGAAGTTCAATCATGGTTCCTACCAAAAAACTAATTTTAGTATTATTTTCATCTTGAACTTTTTTAGCAACTCTAATTACTAGATCTTTCATTATTTTTATTTCTGCCTCTGTTGATACAAGGGGTATCATTATTTCCGGCATTGTAGATTTGAGTTTCTTCTTTTTACATTCAACTAAAGCTTCAAAAATTGCTCTACATTGCATTTCATAAATTTCCGGAAAAGAAATACCCAGTCTACATCCTCGGTGTCCGAGCATTGGATTATGTTCATGCAATTCCTCTGTTCTTGATTTTATTTCATTAGCGTTTAAACCTGTTACTGAACTTAGGTCGCTAATTTCTTTATCATTTTTGGGTAAAAATTCATGTAAAGGTGGATCAAGTAATCTAACTGTTACTGGAAGACCACTCATTATTTGAAAAATTTGTATAAAGTCATTTTTTTGATGAGGTAATAATTTTGCTAAAGCCTTATTTCTGTCCTCAATAGTTTTTGACAAAATCATTTCTCTTACAGATAAAATTCTATCCTCTTCAAAAAACATATGCTCAGTCCTACAAAGACCAATGCCCTCAGCTCCAAATTCTCTTGCTGTTTTTGTATCAAGAGGGGTCTCAGAATTTGTTCTTACTTTTAATTTTCTGTAACTATCAGCCCAACTCATTAATTTTGAAAAATCACCTGAGATCTCTGGCTTTAAAGTTGGAACTTTATCTAAGATTACCCTGCCTGTAGATCCGTCAATTGTAATTATATCTCCCTCTTTTACTTCTACATTTGACGAAGTTCTAAATATTTTTTGTTCATAATTAATATCAATTTCACTTGAACCAGATACACATGGTCTTCCCATACCTCTTGCAACAACAGCAGCATGACTAGTCATTCCTCCACGAGCAGTTAAAATACCTTTTGCAGCATGCATACCATGAATATCCTCAGGTGAGGTTTCTACTCTTACAAGTATCGTGTCTTGCATCATACCATTTAATCTTTCTGCTTCATCAGATGAAAAAACAACCTTTCCACTTGTTGCACCTGGAGACGCGGGTAAACCCTTGGCAATAGTTTTAACTTCTTTTGTTTCGTCTAATGTCGGATGAAGAAGTGTGTCTAAAGTGTTGGGGTCGACTCTTAAGACTGCCTCTTTTTTTGTTATTAATTTTTCTTTAACCATGTCTACGGCTATTTTTACAGCTGATTTTGCAGTTCTTTTTCCAGATCTGGTTTGAAGCATCCACAATTTAGAATTTTCAACTGTGAATTCTACATCTTGCATATCTTTATAATGTCTTTCTAAAAGTTTGAGAATTTTTTTAAGTTGGGTATAAACTTTTGGCATGGCCTCTTCCATTGATTTACCTTTTGAGTTTGAGTCTTTATTTGCTTTTTTTGTTATGTAGTTTGGTGTTCTTGTACCAGCTACAACATCCTCCCCTTGGGCATTAATAAGATATTCTCCGTAAATTTCATTTTTTCCATTTGATGGGTTCCTGGTAAAAACAACACCGGTTGCACAGTCATTACCCATGTTTCCAAAAACCATTGACTGAACGTTTACAGCTGTTCCCCATGCGGAAGGTATTTGATTTAATTTTCTATAAACTTTTGCACGGTTACTTTCCCATGACAAAAAAACTGCTGAAATAGCTCCAAACAATTGTTCATAAACATCTTGAGGGAATTGTTTTTTAGTCTTTTCTTTAACAACGTTTTTAAAGTCATCAATAAGACCATCCCAATCATTTTCATCTAGATCGGTATCTAATAAAACGCCCTTGGTTAATTTATAATTTTCAATTAATTCCTCAAAATTATAACTTTCTACTCCAAGCACCACATTAGAATACATTTGAATGAATCTTCTATAGCTATCTTTTGCAAACCTCATATTGGATGTTTTTTTTGCAAGAGCTTTGACAGTTTCATCATTTAAACCTAAATTTAAAATTGTATCCATCATCCCAGGCATTGAAACTCTTGCGCCTGACCTTACCGATACCAGTAATGGATTGTCTAAATCACCAAATTTTTTTCCACATTCTTTTTCAATTTGTTTTAATTCTTGCTTAATAGATTTAATAAGTTTTGAATTAAGTTTTTTATTGTTTTTATAAAATATCTCACAAACCCCTGTTGATATTGTAAATCCAGGAGGAACGGGTAAACCAAGTTTTCCCATTTGAGCTAGATTTGCTCCTTTACCACCTAAGATAAACTTTTGGCTCTTTATCTTTTTTATTTTTTTTGAGTTAAAATTAAAAACTAAATTGTTCATTATGCACTTTCAATATTAGAAAAATTTAAATAATTATTGAATGTTTTACATAACAATTGCATAAGTTCCAAACGATTTTTTTTGATAGCTTCATCTTCATCGTTGACTATCACATTATCAAAGAAGTTAGAAACATCAGTTTTTGCATCAGCTAAAACCTCTAAAGTTTTTTTACAATCCTCGTGACTACCTAAGCTTGTAAAATATTTTCTTATTTCTTGTATTTTTTTGTATAGTTTTTTTTCAAAATCATTTTTGAATAAACCTGGATCGGTCGAATTTTCTAATTCAATCTTATTTTTAGATATTTCGTTTGATAGAATATTGGATGCTCTTTTGTAAGAAAAAATTACATCTTGACCAATATTTTTATCGATTAATTTATTTAAAATAAATGCCTTATTATAAATTTTATAAATTTGATCTGCGCTATAACTATTGATTGAGCATTCTATAATATCCGATCTTACTTTTTTTTCTTTCATATAAAATTTAAGCCTTTCAGAAAAAAAATTAAACAAATCTTGTTGTACAGTCTTAATATCAAAATCTAAATCTTGTTCAGCAAACAAAACACAAGAATAATTTATTAAATCTTTTAATTTAATCTCTAATTTATTTTCTATTATTAGTCTTATAAGACCAATTGCTGACCTTCTTAATGCGAACGGATCCTTTGAACTAGATGGTTTTAAATTTATTATAAAAAAGCCAACTAAGGTATCTATTTTATCACTTAAAGCTAAGGTGACTGAGTAAGGTTTTTTTGGTGTCTTTGTCTCTGGGCCTATTGGTAAGTAATGTTCACTAATGGCCAAACAAATTTCGTTATCGAAACCTTGTGCTTTAGCAAAGTGGCCACCCATTACACCTTGAAGTTCAGGGAATTCTCCAACTAAATCAGACACTAGGTCTACTTTGCAAATAGAAGATGCTACTTCAACTTTTTCTTTACTAATTAAAAGTTCATCAGATATTAGCGATCCGAGCTTTCTTAATCTTTGAGTTTTATCAAAGTAAGTTCCTAATCCTTCAAAATAATTTACGTTTTTTAGATCTGATATTCCTTTAACTAAATTTTTTGTTTTATTTTTATCCCAGAAAAATTGAGCATCATTTAAACGGGCTTCGACTACTCGCTCATTTCCTAATTTAATTAAACCTTTTGGGTCGTTATTGTCTGCAACCACAAAAAAAACATTCGTTAAATTTTCTTTATTGTCAAAGGTTGGGAAATACTTTTGATGAACTTCCATAGTTGTGACTAATATTTCTTTAGGAATTTTTAAAAATTTTTTGTCAAACTTACATTTAATTATATTGGGTTTTTCAACAATATTTGTTACTTCACTTAGTAATTTTTTATTTGGGGTTAACTTTAACCTATCTAATTTAGTTTTTTTTAATAATTGATTTTCAATAAATTCCTCTCTTTTATTATGATCCAATATAATACCTTTGCGTTTGAAAAATTCCTTGTAGGTTTTAAAACTCAAAAATTTACTTGTTTTTTCCTCAAAGTCTTTATCCAGATAGGTAAAATTGGATGAATTTAAATGATGATAGTTAAATTCTAAAACTTTATTATCAAAACAAGCAAGGATGGATTTTAATGGTCTACCCCAGTACAAATCATGATCACCCCATCTCATTGATTTTTTCCAAGAGATTTCATCAAGAATTTTTGGTAAATTTTTTTGCAAAATAGATTTTGTCTCTACTGTTTGAGCGGGTTTTTTAAAAAAATAAAACTCTCCTTTATCTGTTTTTCTTATAAAGGTTTCTTCTTTAGTTATATTATTAGATTTTATAAAACCATTTAGTGCTTGTTCAGGCGCATTTACACTTGGACCTCTTATTTCGGTCTCTGTTTTTGTAATCTTTTGAGAAATATTTTCGCAATAAACAATCAACCTATTTGGAGTTGATAGAATAGAAATACTATCTTTATATTTGATTTCCTCTTTTTTCAAAAAATCTAAAAAATTTTTTTGGATATTGTCTCTAGCTGTTTTCTGTAAAGTTGCAGGAATTTCTTCGCTAAAAAGTTCTAAAAAAAATTCAGACATTTTATTTTTGGCTATCTACCCATACTTGACCCACCCCTTTGGTCAAATCTCTAATTCTAGCAATAAACTCTGCTCTTTGCGCTACGCTAATCGCACCTCTAGCATCTAAAATATTAAAAACATGACTTGCTTTTAAACACTGATCATAGGCAGGAAGTGAGAGTTTTTTTTCTAACAAAGATTTGGTTTCTTGTTCCAACATATCAAAAAATTTAAACAAGTTCTCAACATTTGCAAAATCAAAATTGTAAGATGAAAATTCTTTTTCAGCTTGTAAAAAAACATCTTTATAAAGAATACCTTCATCATTCCATACTAAGTCAAATACATTTTTTTTCTTTTGGGTAAACATACATAATCGTTCTAAACCATAAGTAAGCTCCACAGAAATAGGTTTACAATCCATCCCAGCCATTTTTTGAAAATAAGTAAATTGAGTAATTTCCATTCCATCACACCAAACTTCCCAACCCAGTCCCGCTGCACCCAATGTAGGACTTTCCCAATCATCTTCAACAAATCTAATATCATGATCATTGTGTTTTATTCCAATGGCATTAAGACTGCTTAGATATAATTTTTTAATATTTTTTGGAGACGGTTTTATAATCACTTGGAACTGATAATAATGTTGAAGTCTATTTGGATTTTCTCCATATCTTCCATCAGTTGGTCTTCTCGAAGGTTGCACATAAGCTGATCTCCATGGTTTGGATCCTAAAGATCTTAAGGTGGTTGCGGGGTGAAATGTGCCAGCACCAACTTCTATGTCATAGGGTTGTAAAATTACACAACCATTTTTTGCCCAAAATTTCTGCAGATTTAAAATTGTATCCTGGAATGTTTGTATTTTTGAGTTTTTTTTTTTAGAGGCCATATCTTTGCCAGATAGATCTTTCTTCAATTACGTTTGCTATCTTATCGATTTGATTCTCTGATGAAATTCTTTTTGCCAACCATCCTTTACTTTTTTCAAACTTTTTAATAATAACATCCTCACCAAACTTATCTTTTAAAATTTGATTTGCATTTCCTATACCATCAATTAAGCCAAGTTCTTTTGATTTAGACCCGGACCAAAACTCTCCAGAAAATAATTCTATTCCTTTATCTTTTTTAAGTTTTGCACCCCTGCTTGTCTCCACTACGTTTATAAAATCCTTGTGCAAATCAAGTTGAATATTTTTTAATCTATTTATATCTTCTTCTTTCGCATCCACAAAAGGATCTAAAGTACTTTTGTTTTTTCCTGCAGTATAAACTCTTCTTTCTACACCTACCTTTTGAATAAGATCCTTGAAACCAAAAGAAGCGTAAATAACACCAATTGAACCAACAATTGAACTTGAATTAGCATAAATCTCATCTCCAGCACATGCAATCAAGTAACCTCCTGAAGCAGCAACATCTTCTGCGAAAACAATTACCTTTTTTTTATTTTTTTTGGCCTGAGCTCTAATGAAGTCGTATATTAAGTGAGATTGGACTGGTGAACCGCCTGGAGAATTAATCGATATAGCAACTGCTAGAGATTTTTTTATAGAAAATGCTTTTTTTATTAATTCCTCTTGGCCAGCAAAATCAATTCCTTGTTTAAATCTTCCAACGTTTCCAATAACACCAGTTAATCTTATGTGGGGTACGATTTTTTTTTTTTTGAAAAAAGATAACATGAAATATGCTTACAGAATTTTTAGATTAATATAAAGTCTACTAATAGTTGAAGTTTTAGGTGCGTCAATTGATAAGTATAAAATATCTCCAATTATATTAACTTCCTAGCAATGGGTTCAGTAATTCAATTAAAAAATAAAGTAAATAACGCTTACCTGGATTTAAAAAATTCAGTCGATGATAAAATTATTTTAGTGGAAGAAAAGATAAAGAATAAACTTATAAGTGATGTTTCTTTAGTAGAAAAGATGACTAGTTATAATTTAGAAACTGGTGGAAAAAAATTAAGAGCCATGTTGACTTTAAGTAGTTCAAAACTATGCGGGTACTTGAAAGGTGGTAGAGATATAAATTTAGCTGCGTGCGTAGAATTAATTCATGCTGCAACATTAATGCACGATGATGTTCTCGATAACGGAGAGATCAGAAGAGGCAAAAAAACAATAAATTCCATTTGGGGAAATCATGCATCAATCTTAGTTGGTGATTATCTTTTAAGTAGATGTTTTGAAATGATGGTCGAAGATGGAAATTTGGAGGTTTTAAGGTTATTATCAGCAACTTCTGCAAAAATAGCTCAAGGTGAAGTTTTGCAACTTCAACACAAATCAGAAATAGATACAGTCGAAGAGACATACTTAAAGATTATCACCTCCAAAACTGCAGCTCTATTTTCTGCTGCATGCAAGGTTGGAGCGATATTAGGTAACAAAGATGAAAAGATAAAAGATGCATTATCTTCTTATGGAAAAAATCTTGGAGTAACTTTTCAGATAGCTGATGATACATTAGATTATAATTCTGATCTGAAAAAATTTGGAAAAACAATTGGAAAAGATTTTTATGAGGGTAAAATCACTTTACCTATAATTATTTTAAATCAGCAATGTAAAAGTGGTGAAAGAGATATGCTTAAAGAATTTTTTTCCAAAAGAGAAAGAACTGAAAACGACCTAAAGTACACATTATACATCATAAAAAAATATGACATTATTAAACAATGTTACAAAAAAGCTGATCATTTTATTTCTTTAGCATCAAGCTCTTTAAATGTCTTTGAAAGTTCTGAGCAAAAAAATATTCTAAAAAATTTGACGTCTTTTAGTATTGAAAGATCTTTTTAAGGATTTAATAAAAATCTTTTCCAGGCTTTTCCATTGTTCTTAACGTATTTCAATCTTTCATGAATTCTATTATCTCCATCACGCCAAAACTCAATTTCTTCAGGTACCAATCTCCATCCAGACCAATTAGGTGGTCTTGGAACTTTTTTTTCATCATGAAACTTTTTTTTGAATTTTTCAATTGAGTCATCAAGTGACTTTCTGCTTTCTAAAACTTCACTTTGATTTGAGGCCCACGCTCCTATTCTACTCCCATATGCTCTTGAATTATAATATTCATCAGCTTCTTTTTCAGAAACTTGAACAACATTACCGTAAATCCTTATTTGTCTTAAAAGACTTTTCCAATGAAAACACATTGATGCTTTAGGATTTTCTTTAAGATCCTTGCCTTTAGAACTATTGAAGTTTGTGTAAAAAGTAAAACCATCATCACTAAAGCCTTTTAATAGAACCATTCTCACTTTAGGTCTCCCGCTTTTGTCAGCTGTTGCTAATGATAATGCATTTGGATCATTAGGTTCGGTGGTTTCAGCCTTTTTAAACCATTCTTTGAAGAGATTTACTGGGTTATCCTCATCTTTAAAACAAATATCTAGTCCAAGTGAATTTTTTTCATTCATAATTTTAACAAAATAATTTATATAATAGAATAATGTCATTTAATACATTTGGAAAGTTATTTCGTTTCACTACTTGGGGAGAATCTCATGGACCAGCTATTGGATGTGTAGTTGATGGATGTCCTCCGAGAATAAAAATATCTGAAAAAGACATACAAAAAGAACTAAATAAGAGAAAACCTGGTCAATCTAAATTTACTACTCAAAGAAAAGAAGATGATAAAGTTGAAATCTTGTCAGGAGTATTTAATGGTGAGACAACTGGTACACCAATATTAATGATTATTTACAATAAGGATATGAAATCAAGAGACTATGAGACTATCAAAAATAAATTCCGTCCTGGACACGCTGATCTAACTTATTTTAAAAAATACGGTATAAGAGACTTCAGAGGAGGTGGTAGGCAATCAGCGAGAGAGACTGCAGCTAGAGTAGCTGCGGGTGCAATTGCAAAAAAAGTTTTAGAAAAAAAAATTGGGAAAAAATATTACGTTAAAGGTGCGGTTATCCAACTTGGAATTTTGGGTTGTGATGTATCTGCATGGAACAATAAATTTATAGAAAAAAATCCATTTTTCTGTCCTGATAAAAAAGTTTTAAAATTATGGGAAAAATATTTACTAGCAATTAGAAAGTCTGGTTCATCTTGTGGTGCAGTCATAGAACTAAGAGCTAACGGAGTGCCATCTGGCCTAGGTGCGCCTATTTACTCAAAATTAGATATGGATTTAGCTTCAGCTATGATGAGTATCAATGCTGTAAAGGGAGTCAATATTGGAACTGGAATGGACGTTGCGCAATTAACAGGTGAACAGAATTCTGATGAGATTAGACAAAAAGGGAATAAAACGATTTTCAAATCTAACAATGCGGGTGGGATTCTTGGTGGTATTTCAAGTGGTCAACAAATAAAAGTATCTTTTGCAGTGAAACCTACATCTTCCATACTTAACTCAAGAAAAACTATTGATAAATTTGGAAAAAATACAAATATATCAGTTCGAGGTCGCCATGATCCTTGTGTTGGGATTAGAGCAGTTCCAATAGGTGAAGCGATGATGCATTGTGTTTTGTTGGATCATTTTTTGATGCACAAAGCCCAGTGCGAGTCTTAATTTTTTTTCTGAACAACAACTTTAGAGTCCAAAACCTCATAAACTTTTTCTTCGATAGCTTTGCTATCCAAGCCAGCAATCTGATACATTAGATCAGGTTTATCTTGATCAATAAACTTGTCAGGAAAAGTCATCGACCTAAATTTAATTTTTTCTAATAAGCCTTTTTCTGATAAAAATTTACTTAAATGAGATCCAAAACCTCCAATTGAACCTTCTTCAATTGAAATAACAACTTCATGATTTTTTGCAGTATTCCACATTAAATTTTCATCTAGTGGTTTACAAAATCTTGCGTCAATTAAAGTAAGATTTAAACCTTTTTTTTCAAGATTGTTTAAAGTTTTTTGGCATTCTTGCAAACGGGCACCAAAGTTAATCAAAGCAATTTCTTTACCTTCTTTGATAACCCTGCCTTTTCCAATTTCAATTTTTTCATGAATTTCAGGAAGTTTAATTCCAATACCAGTTCCACGAGGGTACCTAAAGGCTGAAGGTTTATCATTAATGTCAACTGAAGTATTAATCATTTTAACTAATTCCGACTCATCGCTTGGGGCCATAACTACAAAATTAGGTAAGGTTGATAAGTAGGTTATATCAAAAGATCCGGCATGTGTAGGACCGTCCGCACCAACAAGACCTGCACGGTCTATTGCGAATCTGACAGGTAAACTTTGAATTGCAACATCGTGAACGACCTGGTCATAGGCTCTTTGTAAAAAGGTAGAGTAAATTGCTGCATAAGGCTTGAATCCTTCTGTAGCTAAACCAGCAGAAAATGTCACTGCATGTTGTTCTGCAATACCAACATCAAACATTCTATTTGGAAATTTTTTTGCAAATAAATCCATTCCAGTACCAGATGGCATCGCAGCAGTGATACCAATTATTTTACTATCTCTCTCAGCGTGTTTAATTAACGTATTTGCAAAAACACTTGTATATGATGGAATTTTAGAGCTTGATTTTTCTTGTACCCCAGTTTTTATATTAAACTTCGAAACACCATGGTATTTGTCTTTTGAATTTTCTGCAAATTGATAACCTTTTCCTTTTTCAGTTTTAATATGTATCATTATTGGACCGTCAAAATTAGTATCTTTTGCGTTTTTTAAAACTGAGACAAGAGTATCAATATCATGTCCGTCTATTGGTCCAACATAATAAAAACCTAGTGAATTAAAAAGTGTTCCACCTGTTACTGCTGACCTCAGAAAATCTTCTGCTTTTCCAGCTTTTTTTGAAAATCTTTTGGAAAAGGCAGAAATAATTAATTTAAAAGTCTCTCTTAGACTAAAATATATTTTCCCAGTCAATAATTTTGCTAAATAACTTCTCATTGCACCCACAGGTTCCGCAATTGACATGTCGTTATCATTTAAAATTACTATCATTTTAGTTTTTGATATGCCCGCATTGTTCATAGCCTCATAAGCCATTCCAGCACTGATCGCTCCATCGCCAATAACAGCAACAACATTTTCTGATTTTTTTGAAAGTTTATTTGCAGTAGCAATACCTAAAGCTGCAGAAATTGATGTAGAACTATGTGCTGCACCAAACGGGTCGTATTCACTTTCAGATCTTTTTGTGAAACCAGATAGTCCATTTCCTTGTCTCAGTGTTTTGATTCTATTTTTACGACCTGTTAAAATTTTATGAGGATACGATTGGTGGCCGACATCCCAAACTATTTTATCATTAGGTGTATCAAAAACATGGTGTAAGGCTACTGTCAACTCAACAACTCCTAAACCTGCACCTAAATGACCACCTGTAAATGAAACAGCCTCTATCAATTCCTCTCTTAATTCCTTTGACAGGGTAATCAATTCTGAGGATTTTAAATTTTTTATATCCGATGGAAAATTTACATTATCTAAAAACTTATATTTTGTCATTTTTTTCTATTTACCACAAACTCTACAGTTTCAATCAAATCTTTACTTTTATACTTACTTAAAGAAGAAATTATTCTATTTTTTAAATAAGAAGAATATTTAACAGCATTTTTATACCCGAGTAAACTTATTAAAGTCGCCTTGCCCTTTTTTTTGTCTTTTCCAGTTTTTTTTCCAATTTTTTTCTCACTTCCACTGTAATCTAGAAAATCATCAATAATTTGAAATAAAAGTCCAATATCTAAACCTATCTTTTTAAACTGATTTATCTTCCCAAACTTATTAGCGATAATCAACGGCGCTATAGTGGAAAATGAAAAAAGTTTACCAGTTTTATTAAGCTGCATATCTATAATTTTTCTTTTACTTACTCTTTTTTTTTCAAAATTAAGATCTAAATATTGGCCCCCTGCAATTCCTAAATGGCCTGAAGTATTTGAGAGTAAATTTATTAATTTACTTTTTTTATTTTCACTAATGTTGAAACTTTTTT
>CACLWW010000007.1 GCA_902610755.1 uncultured Pelagibacteraceae bacterium
TTCTGGTCAACCTGAAACAGGTGCAGAAATTGCAAATGACTTGGAGAGAATTTGTACAAATTTTGGTGCTGAAAATATTGCAGCATGTATAGTAGAGCCAATTGCTGGATCTACAGGAACACTTGTTCCGCCAGTTGGATATTTACAGAGACTTAGAGAGCTTTGTGACAAACATAATATTCTTTTAATTTTTGACGAAGTAATTACTGGATGGGGTAGAACAGGTTCAACTTTCGGTGCCCAAGAGTTCGGTGTTACTCCAGATATAATGACAATGGCAAAAGCTACAACAAACGGTATTGTTCCTTTTGGTGTAGTTGCTTGTAAAGAAGAAATTTATGATGCCGTAATGGATAATTCCCCTAAAGGAGTTATCGAACTTTTCCATGGATATACTTATTCTGGAATTCCAATATCTGTTGCAGCAGCTTTAGCAGTACAAGATATATTTGAAAAAGAAGATATTTTTAAAAGAGCAAAAGAATTAGCTCCTTATTTCCAAGAAGGTTTATTCTCATTAAAAGATATTGATGTTGTAGAAAACATAAGAGGATATGGAATGATGGGTGGTATAGACATTAAAATGGATTCAAAACCAGGCAGAGCAGGACTTGCAACATTTAAACATTGTTACGATGCAGGTGTAAATTTCAAAGCCACTGGAGACTGTTTAATTATCGCACCAATGTTTATTTGTGAGAAAAAACATATTGATGAAATAATTGAGAAACTAAGAACTGGAATTACTAACTATAGTAAAAGTAAAAAGAATTAATTTTCTTTATGAAAATTGGTGTCCCCAAAGAGATAAAACCTCAAGAGACAAGAATTGGTTTAACCCCTGATAGTGTGAAAGATTTAGTATCTAACGGTCATCAGGTTTTAGTAGAGAATAAAGGTGGACATGAAGCTGGATTTGAGAATTCACATTATGTATCTGCTGGTGCAAAAATAGTTGATAAAGCCGAAGATATTTTTAACGACTGTGAAATAATTGTAAAAGTAAAAGAACCTCTGTCAAACGAAGTTAAAATGATAAGAGAAAACCAAATTGTATTTACTTATCTTCATCTTGCTGCAGCAAAAGAATTAACACAAGGACTAATTAATTCTAAAGGTGTTTGCATTGCTTATGAAACTGTCACTGATAAAAATGGAAGATTACCACTTTTAGCCCCAATGAGTGCTGTAGCTGGAAGAATGTCAGTTCAAGCAGGAGCACATTGTTTAGAAAAAAATCAAAAAGGCAGGGGCTTACTTTTAGGTGGAGCCCCAGGTGTTGAGGGAGGTACTGTTGTCATTTTAGGTGGTGGTGTTGTTGGAGAAAACGCAGCTATTATTGCTACCGGTATGCAGGCAAAAGTCCATATTGTCGATAAATCAAAAAAGAGACTTGAAGAACTTACTAAAAAATTTGGAGATAAAATTATTCCTCAGCAATCAGATAATATTGATTTAAAAAAATTGATTTCAGATGCAGATCTTTTAGTTGGAGGTGTGTTAATCCCTGGTGCAGAAGCACCAAAATTAGTTACAAAAGATATGTTAAAATTAATGAAGAGAGGATCCGTTATTGTAGATGTTGCAATTGATCAAGGAGGTTGTGTTGAAACTAGTAAACCAACAACACATGCAAACCCAACTTATATAGTAGATGACATTGTTCATTATTGTGTAGCTAATATGCCAGGTGGAGTACCAAGAACATCAACTCTAGCACTAAATAAAGTAACTTTGCCTTTTTTGAATAGATTAGCAAAAGACGGTTATCAGAAAGCTTTAAAAGAGGATCCCAACTTTTTAGCAGGCTTAAATGTTTGTAAAGGTAATGTGACTTACAAAGCCGTAGCAGATACTTTTGGTCATAAGTTTCTTTCTCCTTCAGAAGCATTGAATTAAAATGAAAAAAATTCCAAGTTCAGCAAAGGTAGTAGTTATTGGTGGTGGGGTAGTAGGTTGTTCATGCGCATATCATCTAGCTAAATTTGGATGGAAAGATGTTATCCTTCTAGAAAGAGATAAACTAACTTCAGGTACTACTTGGCATGCAGCAGGATTGGTTAGTCAATTAGGACCTTCTGCAACAATTACTAAAATCAGAAAGTATTCTTTAGAACTATATAAAGAACTTGAAAAAAAAGTAGATCATTCAGCAGGACTTCGTTTAAATGGTGCGATGTCCATTGCTCAAAAAGAGGGTAGATGGCAAGAATTAAAAAGACAAGCAACCACTGCTCAACTTTATGATGTTAATGTGCAAATTTTAAATAAAGATGAAATAAAAGACAGAGTTCCTCTAATTAAAAATGATGATTTGCTTGGCGGTATTTTAATGCCAGGAGATGGATCAGGAGATCCCTCAGGAATAACCCAATTACTTGCTAAAGCTGCAAGAGCAGAAGGCGCAAAAATTTTTGAAGACTCACCCGTTGAAGACATTTTAGTTAAAAATAAACGAATAGAGGGTGTTGTTGTTAATGGAGAAAAAATTGAATGTGAATATATAATTTTAGCAACAGGAATGTGGTCAAGACAAATTGGAGAAAAATTAGGAGTAAGTATTCCATTATACCCAGCAGAACATTTTTATGTAATTACCGAACCAATTAAAGAAGTTCCAAAAGATTTACCAGTTATACGAGATTTTGATAGCAGAACTTATTTTAAAGAAGATGCTGGAAAATTACTTTTAGGAATATTTGAAGGAAAATCAATTCCTGCATTTGATAAATCTAATAAAGTTCCAGAAGATTTTTCTTTCGGTGAATTTCCGGAAAATCTTGAACATTTTGAGCCTTATCTAAACGCGTGTATGAAGAGATTTCCTATTTTAGAAAAAACAGGAATTAGAAAGTTTTTTGCTGGACCAGAATCTTTTACACCAGACACAAATACTTTATTAGGTGAAGTTCCTGAAGTTAAAAACTTTTTTGTTTGTTGTGGTTTAAATAGTATTGGAATAGCAAGTGCTGGAGGTGTTGGTAAAGTTACAGCTGAATGGATGATGAATGGTCATATTAATGAAGATATTTTTAGTTATGACATTAAAAGATTTCAAAAATTTCACTCTGGTATTAATTTTATTAAAGAAAGAGTTACAGAAACACTTGGTGATTTATATGGAATGCATTGGCCGTATAAACAACACAAAACTTCAAGAAATGTAATTACTCTTCCTTATCACGATAGATTAAAAGATCATGGCGCATGTTTTGGAGTATCGGGTGGTTATGAAAGACCAATGTGGTTTTCTAAAGATGAAAAAAATAAAGATTACAAATATAGTTACAATTACCAAAACTGGTATCCAAGTGCAGAGTTTGAAACAAAAAATGCAAGAACAAATGTAGGTTTGTTTGAATTATCACCTTTTTCAAAATTTGATTTAAAAGGTGAAAAAGCACATGAAGAATTGCAAATACTATGTACAGCAAATATTCCAAATGAACCTGGTAAAATTAAATATACTCAAATGTTGAATTCAGATGGTGGAATTGAGACTGATTTAACTGTTATTTGTATTAAAAAGAATTATTTTAGAATTGTTTCTTCTGCTGCAAATAGAGAACATGATAAATTTCATATTCTAAAATATATTTCTAAAGATGTTAAGTTAACAGACGTTACAGAAGACTATTGTTGTTTGGGTTTATTTGGACCAAAAAGTAGAGATATGATTTCTTCAATAAGTTCTGATGATTTTTCTAATGAAAGCTTTAAATTTGCTACAGCAAAATTTGTTAAAATAAATGATGTAGAAGTATGGGCTCAAAGAATTTCATATGTAGGAGAATTAGGCTTTGAACTCTATGTAAAAAAAGAAAATGCCTTAAAACTTTTTGATATTTTAATTGATAAAGGAAAAACTTATAAAATTTCTCTTTGTGGAATGCATGCAATGGATATTATGAGGATGGAAAGTGGTTATTTACACTGGGGCCATGATATTTCACCTGAAGAAAACCAATTTGAGGCAGGTTTAAACTTTGCTGTCAGTTTTAAAAAGAATATAAATTTTATTGGAAGAGCTGCTTTGGAAAAAAAACGTGACAAAAAGGACCATAAGAAATTTAAAATGCTCATTTTGAACCATTCTAAAGAAGGAGCACCTCTTCTGCTTCACGACGAGCCGATCTATTTAAAAGATAAGATTGTGGGTCGTACAACTTCAGGCTGTTACTCTTTTAACTACAACAAAAATTTAGCATTTGGCTACATTAATTCAGGCTTAACAAGCGACCAGATAGACAAAGAAGCCTTTGAGATAGAGGTTGAGAAGAAAAAATACCCTGCATCTGTGATTACTCGACCTCTAAATGATAAAAAGCTTAGTTCCCTTTAGCACCATTTTGAACAAAGCTCAAAAATTTGCAACTCATTTTGAACAAGCATTTTCTTGAAAATCCGAATCGGGTGGTGTTAAATACAATCCATGAGTGGGGAAACATCAAGTTACGATCAACAAACAGAGCTTAAAAAAACGCCAAATATTAAAGTTGATATCAACGATTTACTATCAAGAGTAAGAGACGAGAAGAAAAAAGAGAGAAAAGAAAATCTTTTATTCTTAGGTCTAATTGGTTCTGTGATAGTGATTACTGGTATAATTGCGTCTCTTTAATTAAATACAATAGTATTCAATATTCTCGTTAACATTCTGATAAATCTCTCTTCATTAGCTTTATTAATATCACGAACTGTTTTTAAAGTTACATCTTTTTCAATAGTATTTGTATCTAATTTTGGCAACCCGAATAAAAGATAAAGATTATTTTTATCTTTTTTGAGCAATTTTCTTTTAATCAAATTATTTAATTTTCTAAGCGCTGTGGGTCTTGGTATTCCTGATAACTCCGATATAGTCATTGCATTTAAACCTTGGTTTCCCCAATTGTTAAGTTTTTCAATAAAATTATCTGCTGTTAATTCTGGACTTATATTTTCTTTAAAACCTTTATTCATTACAAGATTTTGATTATAAGCACATTGAGCCCAGATAGCCCAAGTCTCTATATCACCAAAAAATTTTTTCCAACCTATAATAGTTGGTATTTGAAATTCAAAAAAGATAGTCCAAATTTGTGTGAAATTATCTCTTATTTTTTTATCTAAAACAGAGTTTTCAACTTTTTTGTCTAAATAACCTGCTTGACTTAAAAATTCAGTAAATCTTGAAAGTAATCTTGCCATGTTTCGTATCGAGTCTTTAGGTTTTTGATAGTCTTGCCCTTTACGATTTATCATTATTTTTTTCTTATCTTTTTTAATAGCTCCATCTCTCTCCATTTCTAAAATTTTTCTTCTCGTAGTTTCCTTTGAAATTAGTAATTCCTTTGATAAATCAATTACATTTATTTTTTGTATCTCATAAGTTTCTTTTGCATAAAACTCATCAAATGAATTTTTAATTTGAAAATCTCCATATGCTTTAAAAGTTTTGTGTACTAGATGAATTAAGATTAAATACTTATCAAAGTCTTTAAATCTATTGTAGGCAGCATGTAGCCATTGTTGTTGAAAATAAAATCTTTCTGTAACGATATAATTAAAATTTTTGTGATAGACGGATTTAATTTGTTCTTCTTGAATTTGATTTGAAAATTTTAACTCTCTTAATGACATTTTTTATTATTTACGCAAATAATCCTAAATTTTTTGATTTCGCAACCCCAAAATGAACAAAAATGCCTTGAATTTTATTTTTTTTCGTTCATAAAGCGAGTGAGGGAATTGTGGAATTTGTAAAAACTGTTGGACCACTTGGCATGATTTTTATCATGTTTTCTTTAGGTCTTAATCTTTCTTATAAAGATTTCTTTGAAGTATTAAAAAAACCAAGAAATCTCATCATTGCATTAATTTGTCAAATGATAATGCTTCCATTAATTGGAATTATCATTATTTCCTTCTTTCCAATGCAGGCTGAATTTCAACTTGGAGTATTTTTATTATTAATCTTACCATCAGCCGTGATGTCAAATTATGCAACTAAACTTGTGAGAGGAAATGTAGCGTTATCTATAACTATCACCTCAATTTGTGGATTGGTATCATTCGTAACGATCCCGATGTTTTTAAAGATTTATGCTGCATTCTTTTCATCAGTTGAATTTGATCTAAATCTTCTTAAATTTTCAGTACGAATGTTTCTATTTATTGCTTTACCAACATTTGTAGGAATCCTAGTAAGGGGAAATTTTAAAAGATTTTCTGAGCAAAATAATTTAAAATTTGATAGAGCGGCTCTCGCTTTGTTTATAATTATTTTATTAGTTGCAATATTTACTGAGCAAGGAAACTTAGGTGGTTATTTTGCAGATGCAGGGGCAATCGCTTTTGTTGTAATTATTTCAGTGTTGACCTCTGTTTATATAATTACAACTTACACCTTAAGGGATGTAAAAGTAAAAAGAACTATAATGATTGAAGCCATGCTGCAGAATGGTGCAATGGGTTTTATTGTTGGAGCTCAATTATTCCATGAGATTGAATATATAACTCCAATAGCAATTTATGCTTTGATACAATACGTTGCTTTAATGTTTTATATTGGTAATATTAATATTAATAAAATCACTGCGAAATAATTATTGGCGGGGTAGCTCAGTTGGTTAGAGCGCGGGACTCATAAGCCCGAGGTCAGTGGTTCGATCCCACTTCCCGCTACCAAAGATTTATAAAATTTTTTTAAATTTTCTTATGTTCATAGTCGAGTTTAATGGAAGGTTTCTGTTTGTCTTTTTTAAAACTTTTTTTTTAATTTTTTTGTTGTTTTTTTTTGCAAAATTGTAAACAGATTGAGTGGGACCACCTACATTGATAACACCCTTTTTGTTAATTAATTTGAAAAAAACTTTCGCTAAATCCTCATGAAACATGAAATTTGTTTTTAAGTTTGTATAAGCATAATTATATAAAAAAGGTTTTTCAGTCATGCATATCCTTAGGATAAGAGAGTTATTTAACATTTGCACCGCACATTCTCCTCCAAGTTTAGACCATGCGTAATTATTAATTGGAAGAATAGGGTGATCTTCTTTATAACTTCCTTTTTTGAAAGGATATATATAATTTGTAGAAAAATAGATAAGTTTGATTTTGTATTTTTGACAAAGATTTACTAAGTTTGATGTTCCGATAATATTCGTGTTTATACTTTTTTGAATATTTTTTTCATGTAACTTCATTGGTCTTGAGACTGCCGCAGTATGAATAATAAATTTTGGCTTAATCCTTCTTATAAATCTTTCCATTTTTTTTAAATTTGTAATATTAAAAATTTTTGATGACGGGAAATATATATTTTTTTTGTTTGCGTGAAATTTTTTAAATATTTCACCAAATTTACCACTTCCACCAGTGAAAACTATTTTTTTCATTTTTTATTTTTTCTGAAGTCTTTTAGTGAAAGAGCTTGATTATCTTTTTTTGAAATAATTGGTTTTTTTATACCCCAATTTATTTTTAACTCAGTGTCATTCCACTTTATAGATACTTCGCTTTTTGGATCTCTATAGTTTGAACAAGCATAATGAAGAATATTTTCTTTATCTAATCCCAAAATTCCATGTGCAAAACCTTTTGGAACGAACAAATGCTTACCGTTTTTTTCACTTAGAACCACTTTAAAATGTTTACCATAAGTTTTAGAGTTTTTTCTTAGATCTACTGCAACATCAAGAATTCTTCCTTTAACAACCGACAAAAACTTATCTTGAGGGTTTCTAGTCTGCATGTGTAAACCTCTTAAAACATTTTTTTTTGAATTAGAAACTACTGTAAAAAGTAAACTTCTTTTGACTATTTTTTTTTTAAATTCTTCCTTTAACCATCCTCTATTATCTTTGAAAATCTTAGTTTTTATTACAAATAAGTTTTTAAATTTTGTTTTAATTTTTTTCATTTATTAAATTAATTTTTTTAGATAATTTGTGTAATCACATTTGCCGTAAAATTTTGTTGCATCTAAAATCTCTTTTTTTCCAATCCAATTATTATTAAAAGCAATTTCTTCAAGACAAGCAATTTTAAACCCTTGTCTATTTTCAATTGCTGACACAAAAGCACTAGTTTTGTAAAAATCTTCTATAGATCCCGTATCTAACCATGCGCCACCTCTTCCTAAAATATCTGATGTTAATTTTTTTTTATTTAGGTAAATCTTGAGCAAATCAGTAATTTCTAACTCATTTCTTGATGAAGGTTTTAATTTTTTTGCATATTCAACAACTTTTTTATCAAAAAAATAAAGGCCAGTGATTGCTAGATCAGAAATAAATTTTTTTGGTTTTTCTTTAATCATTGTAATTTTTCCAGATTTTGAAGTTTTAGCAACACCGAATAGATCTGGCTTAATAACCTTATGCAAAATTATTTTTGCACCATTTTGAAGCTTTGTGCAATTAATCAGTTTTGACGTTAAGTTCTGACCATAGAAAAAATTGTCTCCTAGAATAAGCGCAACACTTTTTTTATCAATAAACTTTTCTCCTAGAAGAAATGCATCAGGTAATCCTTTGGGGTAGTTTTGCTCTTTATAAGATATATTAATACCAAGACGTTTTCCATCAGGTAAAATTTTTTTATACTGATTTAATTGTCCTTTGTTTACAATTATTAAAATATCTTTTATTTTTGCCAACATTAAAATTGAGAGAGGATAAAAAATTAAAGGCTTATCATATATTGGTAGCAATTGTTTATTGACAGCCTTTGTTAGAGGGCTCATTCGGGTTCCTAAACCACCAGCTAAAATTATTGCTTTCTTAATCATTTAATTGTTCCAAGTCGGTTTGTGATATCCTTTTTTTTTAAAGATGTATAGTATTTCATGTTTTTAAAATACCAATTAAAAGTATTATTCAAACCTTTTCTTAAACTAATAATAGATTTCCACCTTAGTTTTTTTTTAATTTTTTTGCTATCAAGTGCATATCTTACATCGTGGCCTGGTCTGTCTTTAACAAATTTTATTTTGACGTTTTTTCCTACTTTAATTTTCTTTTTGGCAATATTAATTAATAATTTTGCAATATCTAAATTACTACTATTTATATTAGATCCAATATTATAAAATTCTCCTTTAGATCCATTCTTAAAAACTTTAAATAAAGCTTCACAATGATCATTTACAAAAATCCATTCTCTTGAATTTTTCCCTCTGCCGTACAAAGGTAAAGCTTTATTGTTAATTATATTGTAAATTAATTTAGGAATTAGCTTTTCTGGGTGTTGATTGGGACCATAATTGTTTGAGCAATTAGTTATCATTGCGTTAAGTTTATATGTCCTAACATAAGAATATACTAAATGATCTGATGATGCTTTAGATGCGGCATAAGGGGAACTAGGTTTATAAGGATCAGTTTCTTTACTACGACCTTTTAATACATCTCCATAAACTTCATCAGTTGATATATGGATTAACTTAGTTTTTTTATTTTTCTTTGTAAATTCTCGGAATGTTTCAAGTAAATTAAATATACCAACTATATTACTTCTTATAAACTCTGAAGGATCATCAATTGATCTATCCACATGCGTCTCTGCCGCCAAATTAAATATCGCAACTGGTTTGTATTTGTTTAAAATTTGCTTAAACCTAGATCTATTATTAATGTCTAATTTAAAAAACTTATAACTTTTTTTGTAATTAAAATCTTTAGTGTTATAAAAATTTGAGGCGTAGCTTATTTTATCAACATTAATTACAAAATAATTTTTCTCTATTAACAGTTTTATTAGATTACTTCCAATAAATCCTAAACCGCCAGTTACAATTATTTTTTTCATTAATTTTTTTTTTACAATAATAAATATTTTAAGTATACTTCATTCTCAAATGGAATTCACAAATAATAATCTAACCTTCGTAATAGTCACTTTCAATAGCAGAAAAGTAATCTATGATTGTTTAAATTCTCTTCCAAAAGATTTTCACAAACTAATAATTGAAAATTCATCTGATGAGAAATTAAAAAAAGAATTAGAGCAGAATTATGATAAAACTGAGGTAATTTTATCTGAGAATATAGGGATGGGAGCAGGAAATAATCTTGGTATAATTAAATCAAATACGCAGTTTGTTTATGTGTTAAATCCGGACGTAATATTAAAGTCTGACACCATGATAAATATCAATAATTCAATTTCTGAATTAGATAATTTTGCTATTTTATCACCTTTATCAGATAACCCAAGTTATCCAAATTATAGATTGTGTTTTGATAAGTCACGAAATTATGATGAAAATATATTCAAAGACGTTAAAGAGATTGATGGTTACTCTATGATTATTAACAAAAATTTTTTTAACAATAATATTTTTTTTGATGAAAAATTCTTTATGTATTTAGAAAATGTTGATTTATGTTTAAGAGCCAAAAAAAATGGTGGAAAACTGTTTATAATTAAAAACTCTAAAATTCATCATTTAGGTGCTCAAGCTGTTGATGAAAAATTCAGTGAGGAGATTGAGCTTTCAAGAAACTGGCATTGGATGTGGTCGAAACTTTATTTTAATAAAAAACACCGAGGTATATTAATTTCAACCTTATTTGGTTTGATGAGTTTATTAACAAACTTTTTTAAATATTTTATTTACGCACTTACTTTTAATAAAAAAAAAAATATTTATAAGATGCGAACATCAGGTATTTTTAATGCTTTATTAGGAAGGAAGTCATGGTTTAGGCCTAGGATAAATTAATGGCCAGGAAATTCAATTAAATTTTCAACATTAAAACCTTTTTCAATTAATTTATCAGATCCACCAAGATCAAATAAATTTATTACAAATATAAACGCCTCAACTTTACCTTTAGAAATTTCAATTAACCTTGAAGCCGCTTCAGCAGTTCCACCTGTAGCAATTAAATCATCAATAATTAACACAGTATCATTTTCATTTATAGAGTCTTTATGTACTTCAATAGTGGCAGTTCCATATTCTAGTTCAAAATCTACAGAGTGAGTTTCTGCTGGCAATTTGTTTTTTTTTCTAAGCATTATAAAGGGTTTTTTTAGGATATACGAAACAGCAGACGCAAAAACAAAACCTCTAGACTCAATTGCTGCGACTTTATTAAATCTAAATTTTTTTGATCTCTCAACTATTTGATTGATCGTTTCCTCGAAAGCTTTTTCATCTTTAATTAAAGTTGTAATGTCTCTAAATAAAATACCTTTTTTCGGATAATCAGGGATTGATCTTATAAACTTTTTTAAATCCATTTAAATTTGCGTTATGTATTTAAATAAACTATCTTTTAGATATGGCAAATAATAAATTAAAAATTTCATAAAAAACCTAGAATGATTAACAATCAAGACTATAAAATTGCGGATAAAGAAATCTCTTTGTTAAAGTTGAAACATAAAGAAGGTGAAAAAATTAAAGATGAGTCAATCGTTGAAATTTTTAAGCAATCAAAAAAAATTATTAAAAAATACTTTAAAAATGAGATATTCCTCACAACAAACCAGATACCAAGAGGTGGTAAAGAATATTTAAATTGCGAACGTGCTTTTGATATTTTTGAAAATTATAAAGTGATGCCAGAATATTGTTTTAGTTGTTACAAAGTTCAAATAGATCCAAAAAATGTTTTAGACTTAATAAAGTTGTATTTTTTGTTTGATATTATGTTTTTTGATAAAGAAAATTTAAGAAAATGTATGATTGATTTTAGAAAAGATGAAAAAAACTATAAAGGAATCATCTACTGCACTACATTAGAGGAAGCCAAGAAAATTAATCATAATGTTGAGAAATATCTTAAAACCAATATTGATCAGGGTATAAAATCTCATGTAAAAAGAGGATGCAGAGAATTTGCAGAAAAACATCCTGAATTTAGAAATTTAGAAAAAAATGTTATGGAATATAAAAAAGAGTGGAAAAAAATTGAGAATGAATTTGATGCAAATAATAAAAAAATTTACAAATCTGGTGAAAGAAAATTAGTTAAAGGTCTCAATTTAAAGGATGTACTTATATTTCAAAATTGGATCAATTTTGCAAAAGAAGAGGGCGATGAAAGTTACAAAGTTTTAACAAAAGATTATGAGTAACAAATTAGCTATACTTGGGGGGAGTGGTTTGTATGATGTTGAGGAATTTAAGGATAGGGAACTAATTGATTTAAACACCCCTTGGGGAAAGCCCTCAGACAAAATTTTAAAGATTAAGTTCCTTAAAAAAGAAGTTTTTTTTCTTCCTCGACATGGTAGAGGTCATTATATTGGTCCATCAAAAATTAATTTTAGAGCAAATATTGATGCTCTTAAACAGCTAGGAGTTACTGACATTGTATCTATCTCAGCTGTAGGATCTCTCAAAGAAAATCTGCCGCCAGGAAAATTTGTTATAGTTGATCAATTTATCGATAGAACTTTTGCAAGAGAAAAAACTTTTTTTGAGGATGAAATTGTGGCTCATGTGTCAATGGCACATCCAACCTCAACTGGACTAATGAATGCATGCGAAGATGCAATCAAGAAAGAAAAAATCGATTATCAAAGAAGTGGTACCTATGTTGTAATGGAAGGCCCGCAGTTTTCAACATTAGCAGAGTCTAATTTATACAGAACTTGGAGAGCAGATGTAATTGGTATGACTAATATGCCTGAGGCTAAATTAGCAAGAGAAGCTGAAATAAGATATGCTTCTGTTTCAATGGTTACAGATTATGATTGTTGGCACCCAGATCACGAAAATGTTGATGTTCAACAGGTAATAAAAGTTCTTTTAGGTAATGCTGCAAAAGCAAAAAATATGATCAAAAATCTTATAGAAAATTTTGAAACACATATTGATCCTAAAGATCCAGCTAATAATTGTTTAGATGTTGCTATCATAACAGCTCCAGAAAAAAGAACTCAAAAAACTAAAGATAAACTTAAAACAATTGCAGGCAGAGTTTTAAACAAATAAAAAAAAACCCCCCGTTAATCGGGGGGTTCTAATATTTTATTTGATTAAAACAACTTAGAACGATTTACCAACAGATAAAGCTAAAATGTTTGTATCTATATCTGCAGTTACTTTCGTATCATTTGATGTTGTAGCTGAAATATCATCATAGTCTGTTTGGCTGTATTCAAGCTTAATAAAACCAGCACCTGTATCTTTTTTAACACCAAGTCCTAATTTAGTTCCGTCTAAAGTTTGATCGAAGTTTTTATTTCCTGATGAAACTGACTTTGCTTGAGACTCAACATCTGCTGTTACTAATCCTAAAGTTCCAAAAACTTTTACGCCATCCATTACTTCTTTTTGAGGCTGTACGTAGAATGTTAAATGTTTGCTAACATCGACCGTACCTTTGTTAGTTCCTGAACTTGCAGCACCATCAGTTTTTCCCTTTAATGAACTTTGTGAAGTAGTTCTACTTTCAAATTCTGCTTCGAAAGGTATAAAATCTAAACCAACGCTTATATTATCGTTGATTGCTTTTTCGAAAAAAACAGAGGCAAAAGTAATATCATTGCTGAGGTTTTTAGTAGTATCAGTAGAACCGTTGTTGTCGATATCATCTTTAACAGTTGACTCAACATCAGCCATACTTATTGTGAAACCTACTGCACCTGTAGCGTATGAATTAGTCACAAATCCAAACAAGAAAAGAATGCTTAATACTAGTTTTTTCATGTTGTACTCACTTTTTGTTATTAATTAATTAATTACAAGAGGATCTTTAACAAAATAATCTCAAAAAGTATAGAAAAGTGATTATCAAATTTCCGACCTAAAGGTTGAATTTATAGAAAAACCCAATAAATAGGGCTACTTTTTGTTGCATAAATATCACATTCTCAAATTTTTTAACAATCTATTAATAGAAGTTACTAATGCTATGCTTAGCTATTAATTTTAGTGAATCAGAGTTTATCCCTTATATTAGTCATTACTAAATGAAAAACATTCTGATTTTTGTAGTTTTTTTTATTTCATCTTGCGCAAAACCTTTAGTAGTAGAGACAATTCAGCCAGGTGATGATCTTCTAAACTGCACAGAATTAAAACAAGAAATTGAAGAAGCAAAAAAAATTAAACAAGAAGCTGAATTTTCAAAAGCATCAGGTGGTAATTTTGCTAGAGCTATTTTATTCTGGCCGGCATGGGCGCAATCATTAAATAATGCAGATGACGCAATACTTGCAGCTAACAATAGGTCATTTCATTTGATTAAGGTTATGAGAAAAAAAAATTGCCCTGGATCAGACAGCTTAGAAGCAAATATTGTTGATAAACCAAAAAATGTAATTGAGACAAATTTAGTTGATCAACTTAAAACTTTAAAAGAATTATATGAGGATGGACATCTTTCAGAAGAAGAATACACTAAAGCAAAAAAGAAGATAATAGATTAATGAAAATTGAGGGAAAAGAATATAGAACTATATGGTTTGAAAATAACATTGTCAAAATAATAGATCAAACAAAACTACCACACCAATTTATCATTAAAGACTTAAAAACTGTCAAAGATGCAATTAACGCTATCAAGATTATGGAAGTAAGAGGCGCTCCTTTAATAGGGGCAACCGCCGCATATGGTTTAGTTTTGGCTTTATTGGAGAATAGAGATCAATCTTTTTTAAAAAAATCATCAGTAGATTTAATCAAATCAAGACCTACCGCAATTAATTTGAAATGGGCAGTGGAAAGAATGGTGAATAAACTTTCAGGAGTTAATAGTGAAGAAATTATAAACATCGCATTAAATGAAGCAAAAGAAATCTGTGAAGAAGATATAAAGTTTTGTGAAAATATTGGTTTAAACGGTCTTAAAATAATTGAGAATATTTATAGTAAAAAAAAAGATACAGTAAATATATTAACGCATTGTAATGCAGGTTGGCTTGCGACAATAGATTGGGGCACGGCTACGTCACCAATTTATCATGCACATAAAAAAGGAATTCCAGTTCATGTTTGGGCAGATGAAACAAGACCTAGAAATCAAGGCGCAAACTTAACATCATATGAATTAAATGAAGAAGGAATTAAAAATACTATCATTGCAGATAATACAGGTGGAATTTTAATGCAAAGAGGACAAGTAGATCTGTGTATTGTTGGAACTGACCGCACATTATCTAATGGCGATGTATGTAATAAAGTAGGAACTTACTTAAAAGCTCTGGCTGCTAAAGATAATAATGTTCCGTTTTATGTAGCATTACCAAGTTCAACTATCGATTGGAAAATTAAAAATTCAAAAGACATTCCAATTGAGGAAAGAAGTTCAGATGAGTTGTCAAAAATTGAAGGTGTTGACGAAAATGGAAATATAAAAAAAATACAGATATATCCAATTGAAAGTAAAGCTATAAATTTAGCATTTGATGTTACTCCAGCAAAATATATAACTGGTTTAATAACAGAAAAAGGTATTTGCGAAGCATCGGAAAAAGGATTAAAAAATTTATTTAAATGAACCCACTTATTTTATCACTTGTTTGTCTTTTGTTAGTTGGAGTTTCAGCTAACTGGCTAAGTATTGTTAAGAATAATAAGACATTAATTTATCTTTCTTTAGCACCATGTATTTATATAGCGATTTATGGAATTTATTTAGTTATTGGACCTCTGGATTTATATGAAGATGGTTCAAAAAACTTTTTTTTAAAAAACCCATATGAAAGCGAACTTCCCCCTCAGTTTTTATTATTAAAACTTTACCAGTATATTCTAATAGGCGTAGGCGTAATTTTTGGGTATTTATTTTTAAAATATTTAAAAAATTATGGACGTTAAAAGTAGAAAAGAAATAATAAAATTTGCTCAAAAATTAAATAGTACAAATTTATCTCCATTAAGATCAGGAAATATTTCACTTAAAGCTCAGAATAATAATGAGGAGGGGTTTTTAATAACTCCATCAGGGAAGAAATATGAAAGTCTTAAAGTTGAAGATATCGTCTTTGTATCTTTAAAAGGGAAATACGATGAAAAAGGTTTACAACCGTCATCCGAGTGGAGATTTCATAAAGATATTTATTTAAAGAAGACTGATGCAAAAGCTGTCGTTCATGCTCATTCACCACACGCAACGGCTGTATCAGCTCACAATAAGGACATTCCAGCTTTTCATTATATGATAGCATTAGCAGGCGGAGACAATATAAAGTGTGCAAAGTATGCAACTTTTGGAACACAAGAATTATCTGACAATATTATTGAAGCATTAGAAAATAGAAAAGCATGTTTGATGTCTAATCACGGTCAAGTTGCTTACGGGGATAACTTGAACTCAGCTTTTGAACTTGCAGAAGAAGTTGAAAATATTTGCCATCAATACATAAATGCAATAAGTTTAGGAGAACCTAAGATTCTTTCATCAAGTGAGATGGATGTAATATTAGAAAAAGTTAAAAACTATAAAAAAGGATAACTTTTTATGACGAAGGTTGGGGAGCACGTCACTTTAGATATTATAGGTACTGAAAAAGAGTACGAACCAAAGTTCTTTGAAAAATTAGTTTACAAGATATCAAAAAAGGCAAAAGTAACTGTTTTAGAGATTTCAAAGTACAAATTTGAACCACAAGGTTTCACTCTTGTAGCACTGTTAGCAGAAAGTCATATTAGTTTTCATACTTTTCCTGAAAGGGGAATAATAAGTTTTGATTTTTTTACGTGCGGAAAAGTAAATCCTAATGTTGCCTACGATATTTTAAAAAAAGAGATCAAACATAAGAGAATTGTTAAAAAAGAATTTAATAGAGATACTATAAGTTATTATGATGATATTTATAGCTCACCAGGTTTAAAAAAATATTACATGGTTAAAGATGTTTTGGAAAACTTTACCTCAAAAGTAGGTCAGAACATCGAAATTTTAGATTTAGAACAATTTGGCAAATCTCTTTTTATAGACGGTGAACTTCAAGTGGCGGAAAATGATGAGCACTTGTATAGTTCTACATTTGTAAACTCTGGTTTAAAACTTAATCCTTCAAATGATAAAACTGCAATTATCGGTGGAGGAGATGGAGGAGTAGCGAGAGAATGTATATCTAAGGGTTTTAAACTAATTGATTGGTATGAGTTAGACCCAGAAGTTGTAACAATGTGTGAAAAATATTTATCTAAAGTCGGTAAGAAAGCAACAACAAAAAATCATGTTCAGTGTATATGGGGAGATGCATTTGAAAGTATTAAATCAGTTGAAGACAATAAGTATGATAAAATTTATGTGGACCTAAACGATGATCAGTATTGTATTGATTTAGCCGCAAAAAATATCAAATCTTTAAAAAGAATTCTTAAACCAAATGGAACTATAACTGCACAAGTTGGAAGCCAAGATAAAAAACCTAGGCAAGTTGATAAATGGCTAAATCTTTTTGAAAAAAGCTTTGGAAATACATCTTTAGATAGAATTTATATCCCAAGTTTTGATTGCTCATGGAATTTTGCTTCTTCTTTAAATAAATAATTTCTTTTAAGCAAAATAAATTTATGAAATAATCATCTCTAAATTATGGAGGTATAATGAATACATTAAAGAAATTTAGTTTAGGAATATTGATTTCGATATTTATTTCGTTTTCAGTATCAGCTGACAAAATTAAGATTGGTACCGAGGGTGCTTATCCTCCCTGGAATGCTAAAGATGCATCAGGAAACTTAATTGGCTTTGAAGTAGAGCTTGCAAATGAATTATGCAAAATTATGGGTCATGAGTGCACTATAGTTGAACAAGATTGGGATGGCATGATACCAGCTCTTTTAATGAGAAAATTCGATGCAATAATGGCTGGAATGTCAATTACTGATGAAAGATTAAAAACAATAAACTTTTCTCAAGGTTATGCAGATGAAGTTGCATCACTTGCAGTTATGAAGGGCTCAAATTTAGAAAGTATTGAAACTTCTGAGGGTATAAATCTTTCAAAAAAAAGTGGATCAGCGAAGAAAGATCTAAAAACAATCACTGCTGCTCTTAAAGGAAAAACAGTTTGTGTTCAAACAGCTACTATTCATCAAAACTTTTTAGAATCAGGTGATGTTGGTAAAGTAAATGTTAGAACATACAAAACTCAAGATGAAGTAAATCTAGATTTAGCAGCGGGAAGATGTGATGTAGCACTAGCGGCTGCTGTTGCTTTTACTGACTATGCAGATAAATCTGGAAAACCAGTTGTACTAGTTGGTCCTACATTTTCAGGTGGGGCATTTGGAAATGGAGTTGGTGTTGGAATTAGAAAAAGTGGTGATGGAGCAATCGGAAAAAGGGATGCTCAGTTACTTAAAGACTTCAACAAAGCAATTAATGAAGCAAGAAAGCAAGGAATTATAAGTAAACTTGCAATAAAACATTTTGGTTTTGACGCATCTATGTAACAATTTCAGTTGTGGCGGCTATATTATATAGTCGCCATAATTTATGAGTCTTCTTTCATTTGGAAATTCAGGTTGGGGTGATGAGTTATTCTTTGCAACTCTCATGACTTTAGCAGTTTCAATAACAGCAATGATAATAGGTTTTATTTTTGCATTAATTTTTACCCCTTTAAAATTATCAAAAAATAAATTTTTAAATATTATTGCAAATTCTTACACTACAGTAATTAGAGGTGTACCAGAATTATTGGTAATATATTTATTTTTTTTTGGCGGAAGTGGTGCAGTAATGTTTGTTGCGTCAATTTTTGGTTATAATGAGTACATTGAGATTAACGCTTTTATCACAGGCTCTTTCGCAATTGGAATAATTTCTGGCGCTTACTCAACTGAAGTTTTTAGAGGAGCTATACAATCAATTGACAAAGGTCAATTCGAAGCTTCTCAAGTTTTAGGGCTAAAAAAACCAATTCATTTTTTAAAAGTAATACTGCCGCAAATGCTTAGATTGGCTATCCCAAATTTAAGTAATGTATGGCAAATAACTCTTAAAGACACATCCTTGATTTCTGTAACAGGATTGGTCGAAATTATGAGACAATCATATATTGCAGCAGGTTCAACAAGAGATCCTTTATTTTTTTATTCATTTGCTGCTTTATTATATTTGTTATTAACTTTTTTAAGTATGAAATTAATCAATAAATTAGAAATAAAATACAATAGAGGTTTTTAATGGATTTTGATTTAATGTTAAATAGTTTTCCAAAGTTACTAGATGCTACTTTAGTTACACTTAAATTATTATCTTTATCTCTAATAATTGGGTTATTTCTAGGATTTTGTTTTGCAATTTTAAGACTAAGCAAAAATATTTTTATTAGTAGGTTTGCTTATGGATATTCGTATTTATTTAGAGGAACACCATTACTTGTTCAAATATTTATTATATATTTCGGGTTAGGACAAATAGAACTTTTAAGAACTTCGATATTATGGGTTGTTTTAAAAGAACCTTATTGGTGTGCAATTATAGCGTTTTCCTTAAATACTGGAGCTTATACATCTGAAATAATTAGATCAGCTCTACAAACAATAAAACCAGGTTTTATAGAAGCAGGCAAAAGCTTAGGCTTATCAAACAAAATTATTTTTTTTAAAATACAAATTCCAATTGCAATTCGTCAATCATTACCAGCTTACGGCAATGAGATTATATTGATGCTGAAAGGTACTTCTTTGGCTAGCACGGTAACTTTAATGGATTTAACAGGAGTAGCTAAATATATAATTTCTACAACTTTCAAACCAGTTGAAGTATTTATTGTTGCAGGTAGTATTTATCTTTTTTTAACTTTCTTGATTCATAATTTAATAAAATTTTTAGAAAAAAAATATAGTTACTAATATTTTGTATATTCTTTAATTTCTTTGATTTTTGATCCTGTGTGATTATTGATTTCCAGTTTTATACTTGCTCGTTTGTCATTTAAGAAATGGATTTCTCTTGATAATAAAATGAAATGATCATCGAATTTTGAATCTTTTTCACATTGTCTTTTGTTGTCTTCAATATCCCACAATTTAGCATTTATTTCTTTTAATTCAGAGAAAAGACCTTTAATTTTTTCATCGACTTTCACATTTTTATCATATTGTTCCTTTAAAGAATCATATTCAAAATTTATGAATTTTAATTTTTCTGCGTCTTTGATTTTGTCTTTTTTGATTTCAAGGATAGTTAATTTATCTAATAACTCACCAACAGATACTTCAACTAATATTTTATTCATAAAATTTTATAGTGTGATAAATTGTTAAAAATATGTCTAATATATTAATCATAAAACATGGTTCACTAGGGGATATAGCTCAAGCGAGTGGGGCAATTCAAGATATTTATGATAATCATAAAGATGATTTTATTTACTTATTAACATCTCATACATACTCAGATCTTTTTAAAAAAAATCCCAATATAAATGAAGTAATTGTCGATAAAAGATTGTCTAAATTTAATTTGATCTACCTTTTTTCATTAATGAAAAAAATTAAACAACATAAGTTTACAAAGGTCTATGATCTACAGAATTCCTCAAGAACCTCATTTTATAAGAGAATTTTATTTCCTAATTTAGGATCTTATAAATGGTCCTCTTCAGAAACCACTCTTCCAGCAAATGAAACTAAAAAAGAATTTGATAAAAAACCAGTGCTAGAAAGATTTGATCATCAATTAAAGATATCTGGTTTAAAAACATCTCACACTTTAAAACCAGATTTTTCTTGGGGTTGTTCTAATATTGATAAACTTATTTCTAAATATAACTTATCCGATTATATATTGTTATTTCCTTTCTGCTCTGAACACTTAGAACAGAAGAGATGGCCGTATTACGATCAATTAATAAAACTTATAAAACAAAATCACCCTAATCTAAAAATAGCGATAGCACCTGGTCCTGGTGAAATAGAAAAAGCAAAAGAATTAGATGCTATTTCTATTCTAAGTGAAGACAATGCAATTTCTATCTCAGAGTTGGCAGGTTTAATAAAGAGAAGTAAATTTGTCGTTGCTAATGATACAGGTCCTGCACATATGGCGGCGCATTTAAATGTTAAAGGTTTAACGTTGTTTGGAAGTCACACGACAGCTCATAAAGTAAGTATTGAAAGAGAAAACTTTAAAGCAATACAAGTTAGTGATTTAAAAAACTTAAGTGCAAAGAAAGTTTTCGAAAGACTAGTTTTTTAGTATCAATAAATAATTTTTTATAATTTCTTGCCAAAGAAATTTTTTTGCATTTTTTTCTGCATTTTTTCCAAAAATTTTAAATTTATTATTCTGTAATATTTCTACTAAACTTTGATAGATTTCATCAATGTTATTTCCATCACAAATTAAACCAGTTTCATTATTGACAATTGCGTCAGACGCACCACCAATTTTTCCTCCGATAGATGGAATTCCATATTGAGCAGCCTCAACATAAACAATTCCAAAACCTTCTACAGATTTTTTGTGAGAAATTGATGGCATAACAAAAACATTTGAATTTTTTAAATAAGAGTTTTTTTCATCTTTTGACAAATCCTTTAAAAATAAAACATTACTTTCAAGTTTTAATTCTTTAATAAGTTTTTTCTGAGACTCCAAAGTATCACCTTGACCTATGCAAATATAAATTATGTTTGGGTAAATTTCTTTCAAATTTCTCAAAGACATAATTATTTTTTCATGATTTTTTCTTTTATCAAATCTAGCAACAGTAATTAGCCTTGGCTCTTTTCCCTCAAGTTTCTTTAATATTTTTTCCTCTATTTTTGGATTTACTTCTTCTCTTGGAAACACACCTGGGTTTATAACCTTTATTTTCTCCTCATTAACACCAATTTCAACACCAAGACTTTTAGTGAAATTTGAATTTGCGATTACGTGATCGCAATTATTTAATACCTTAACAACTCTTTTATTTAAAAAAGAATCTTTTTTGTGGTTAATCTCTTTGGAGTGAATAAGACATATTTTTCTTATTTTAGTATTAATATTTTCTAAACTCTTCCAGTGATCAGAGATGATATTCTTAACTTTATTATTTTTCTGCAAGTAATTATTAATTAATGAAGCTTTTCTAAATTTTCTAAAAATTTTTGGTCCCCCAACTCTTTCAATTGAAAATGATAAGTCTTCATCAAATTTTTCCTGTTGATAATGTTCGTCGGCAAATACTTTAACCATCATTTGTTCTGACAACGACTTAGTTAGACCAAACATAAGATTTTGCATACCCCCAACATCAGGTGGAAAATTTCTTGTGATAATTAAATTCATTATTTAAACCATTTAATACTGCATCCCATACTAGGATATTGTTCTTTTGGACCTTGTTGAGTTTTGGCAATTAGCTTCATTGATTTAAGCAACTCACTGTCACCTGAACCAACAGGTTTTAAATCATATAATTCCCTTATTCTTCCTCTGTAATTAAGTTCAAGGTTTTTGTTGTAGCCAAAGAAGTCTGGAGTACAAACTGCATCGTATTTTTTTGCGATTTCTTGTGTTTCATCAATTAAATAAGGAAATGAAAAGTTATATCTATCAGAAAACTTTTTCATATTTTCAAAAGAGTCTTCAGGATAGTTTTTGGTATCATTCGACATTATCGCAACTGAGTTAATGCCATCTTCTTTAAGTTTTGTACAATCATCTGCAAGTTCTCTTATTACTGCTTTTACATAAGGACAATGATTGCAAATAAACATAATTAAAGTTCCATTATCGCCTTTGACATCATTCAATGTTAATAATTCCCCATTAATTGATTTAAGCTTAAAATCTATTGCATTCAGACCGAAATCACATATTGGAGTTTTTAAAAGTGCCATGTTAGAATATATAAATTATGTTTTACGATTTGGAAAATAAAAAACCAAAAAACTCTGGCGAAAATTGGGTAGCTCCTAATGCTGTTATTATTGGTGATGTAACATTAGATAAAAATACAAGTGTTTGGTTTAATGCAACCTTAAGAGGTGACATTGAAAATATTCATATAGGTGAAGGATCTAACGTTCAGGATGGTTGTGTATTACATACTGATCCAGGTTGTCCTTTAAAAGTTGGAAAAAATGTAACCATTGGACATTTAGTGATGCTCCATGGATGCACAATTGGTAACAATAGTTTAATTGGAATTGGTGCAGTGATCCTTAACAAAGCAAAGATAGGAAAAAATTGTATTATAGGTGCAAAGGCTTTGATTACAGAAAATAAAGAGATACCGGATAACTCTTTAGTCGTAGGATCCCCAGGAAAAATCATTAGACAAGTTACTGAGGAAGAAAAAAAAGCGGTGTTTGAAAACACTAAACATTATCAAGACAATTGGAAAAAATATTCTAAAAGTGTATATTAAATGATGAAAAAAATATTTTTATTTTTACTTTTATTTTTATTTACGGCTAATGCACAATCTAATGAAAGATTTATACCACTCGAACTGTTTACCGGAGGTGACATCAGAGATGATACTGAAATAAGGTTTACACCTGCAGATCTTGTATTTGGTGAAAAGAGAAGAAAAAAAATTGTTGGTCCTATAGATTGGAGAGCCCCGGGATCCAAAGAAATTATTAAAGTTTATAAAAGAACTAAAAAAAATAAACAGGGTAGAGTAAAAAAAACTCAGCTTTTTACAGTGACTAATGATGGACAGTGCTTGGGAAGAGTGTATGACCAGAGAAGGTCTGGAACTAAATATATAAAAAATGGATGCAAGTTTCCGCTAGGTTGGTGGAAAAAAGGTGAGACAAGAACTTTCTCAGTTACAGATCGTGGACCAAGAACCGTAGAGCTAAAGATATTAAATTTGGGAAAAAAACCAACAAGTTGTGTGAAATTTAATTGGAAATTATTCGATGATGCAACTGGAAAAAAATTAGGAGATAATGACTATAAGTTTTGTAAAAAAAGATCAATGACCAGTCTACTAATTAGAAAAATTAAAGACTAGGGCACTAACCAAGTATCTTTATTACTTTCCAAATCAAATTTTGCTCTTCGATGACCTTTTGCGGCAAGATATAACCATTCAATAGATTTTATTTTACATTGTATTACAGTGAAGTTTTTATAACCTTCTTCACTTTGCTCTTTTGTATAATCAAAATTATCTAACTCAGGTTTTAGTCCTGATGTTGGAATATCAGATTCTGTTCCTGGACCGTTATCAACCAAATAACATTTCCGACTTATATGTTGAGTTTTTTCCCAAGAATTTTTCGTAATATCGTTATTATAATTAATAATACAGTTTACTTTTAGTCGAACCTGAATTTTTTCATCTTTATCATAAAACAAAAGTGCTGCATTAGGGTTATTTTTAAGTAATTGAATTTTATCTGATCTAATATCACTATGGAATTGAACTAAATTGTTTTGTTGGTCTGACTTTCTTAAAACAACAATTCTTCCATCTATATCGTTATTATGACCACATATAAAAGTTGGAATTCTAAATTGAGAACTTCTATTAGTCACTGCATCATCTAGCATTGACCAGATTTTCTTCTTTATCTCTGTGAAGTCTTCATAGTACGCAGGCTGCATACTTTTACTTTCTAAATCTTTTTATTAAGCTTGAAGTATCCCATCTTTTACCACCCATATCCTGAACTTCAGCGTAATACTTATCAATTATTTCTGTGATCGGTAATAGTGAGCCATTATTTTTTGCTTCTTCCATTGCAATTCTAAGATCTTTTCTCATCCAATCTACAGCAAATCCAAAATCAAATTTATCTTCTAACATTGTTTTATATCGGTTCTCCATTTGCCAAGACTGAGCAGCGCCTTTTGAAATAACTTCAATAACATCTTCCATATTTAATCCTGCTTTTTGACCAAAGTTAATTGCTTCAGATAATCCTTGTACTAATCCTGCAATACAAATTTGATTAACCATCTTTGCCAATTGACCTGAACCAGATTTACCTAACAACTTAACTTTTTTGCTATAACAATCAATTTTATCTAATGCTTTATCAAAATCTTCTTGATCTCCACCAACCATTACAGTTAATGCTCCATTCTCAGCACCTGCTTGACCACCAGATACGGGTGCATCTAAAAAACCAAAACCATTTTTTTTTGCGTGTGAATAAATTTCTCTTGCTATTGTTGCTGATGCAGTCGTGTTATCAATATATACTGTACCTTTTTTTATTGATTTGAATATTCCATTTTGTCCAAATGTAACTTCTCTTAGATCGTTATCGTTTCCTACACATGTAAAAACATAATCAGCATCTTTTGCAGCATCTTTAGGGGTGTCAGCTTTTTTTCCTTTAAAATCTTTCAGCCATTTGTCAGCTTTAGCTCCTGTTCTATTATAAACAGTTACATTGTGTCCACCTTTTGATATATATCCAGCCATGGGATATCCCATTACACCAAGACCAATGAAAGCAACGTTACAAGACATAATTTAATGTTAAAAAATTTAAGTATTAAAGTAATTATTTTTGGTTTTATATTTACATTTTTTTCAAGCTTTGGACAGAGTTTTTTTCTAGGATTGTTCAACGAAAGTATAAGAAATGAATTAGATATTACTCATGGACAATTTGGCTCAATTTATGCATCAGCAACTTTATTAAGTAGTATAATTTTAATTTGGGTTGGAAAAAAAATTGATGACTTTGATGTCTTAAAATTTTCTTTTTTTGTTATATCGTTGCTTGCAATTTCAACGTTTACTTTTTCAAAGATTAATTCAATAACGTTTCTTTTTATTGCAATATTACTTATGAGATTTTCTGGTCAAGGTATGATGTCTCATACAGCTACAACTACAATATCTAGGTACTTTTCAAATACTCGGGGCAAAGCACTTAGTACTGGATGGTTTGGCTTATCTACTGCAGAATTTTTAATGCCTGTTACAATAATTTATGCTCTAACGATAATGGATTGGAGAAATATATGGATCGTTATCTCAGTGGCCATAATTTTTTTTCTCCCTTTAGTATCTTACTTTTTAGTTAAAGAGGTTAAACTTTCATCAAGAGAGGATGATAATAAAGTTATTAAAGAAAATATAAAACAATGGAAAAGATCTGAAGTTATTAAAGATTATAGATTTATTATTATAGCATTAAATATGCTAGCAATGCCTTGGATAGCTACAGGCATATTTGTTTATCAATCATTTATTCTGACTGCAAAAAACTGGGGTGAATATACTATCGCTCAATCATTTATGGTTTATTCAATAGCATCAGTGTTAACTTTGTTTGTTGCTGGCTATTTGATTGATAAATTCACAAGTAGAAAACTCCTGATATACATGAATATCCCTATTTTGATTTCTTTATTAATTTTAATTTACTTTCAATCGCCTGTTTCCTCATTTTTCTTCCTTGGATTAATTGGAGTATCAAATGGTTTTGCTAACGTTTTAGGTTCATCAACATGGGCTGAATTGTATGGAGTTAAATTTATAGGATCAATTAAAGCTATAACTACTGCATTAATGGTATTTTCAACTGCGTTTGGAACTGCTTTATTTGGACTAATGATAGACTTTGACTTTTCTATAGAGCAGATATCTATGATTTCTGGAGGCTATATTTTAATTTCCTTAATTTTACTGTTTTTAATTAAAAACAAACTCAATCCAACGATTTTATAAAAACACCTTGATTTTATAGACCTCAGAGTATAAATACACCGCATGGCTAGAGTAACTGTAGAAGATTGTATCGATAAAGTAGACAGCCCTTATGAATTAGTTTTAGTTGCAAAGGAAAGAGCTACTCAATTAAATTCTGGAATTGAACCGAGTGTTGAAAAAGATAACGATAAAAATACTGTTATCGCACTAAGAGAAATCGCAAATGAAAATGTCAAAACAAATGAGTTAACGGATAGTGCTGTTTATAAACTAAGAAAACATATCGAGCAAGTTGATGATTTAAGTGAAGAAGACGAAGATATTGGAGATGATTTTGAGAACTTATACAAAGGTGAAATCTCAAAAAGTGGAACACCTATTTTACCTTCTAAAAGAGCAAGAAAAGTTCCTGAAAAAATTCAAGTTTCAAAAGAGGACTTAGCTGAATTACAAAATGCTAATGCACCTCAATCAAATGATGCTCCAGCTGAAGAGAGTGGAGTTGAGGAAAGTAATGAAGTTTCTCTTGATGAAATAGCTGAAAACGATCAGCAAGAAGCTGATAACCCAGAGAATTCAGAACAATAATATTTCAATCATAATCAAAATAAGTTATTTAAAAAAACATAGTTTTAATGAATAAGTCTTTAAGAATTGCGTGTGATGGAGAAGCTGCTAGTGGTAAAAGCACAGGCGCAAAATTAGTTTCAAAAAAATATAAACTTTTTCTTATAAATTCTGGATTATTGTACAGATATGCGAGTAAAATTGTTATTAAGCATAAGCCGAAAAAAATAGTTCCGTTTTTAAAAAAGAAATTTAAAAATATCTCATATAATAAAATAAAAAAGCAATCTCTACATTCACAGGAAATAAGCAATCATGTTGGTTATTTAGCTAAAAATAAAGGTGTTAGAGAAATTATGAAAATATTTCAAAAAAAGATTATCAAAAAAAATAAAAGAATATGTGTTGAAGGTAGAGACATTGCTAGCAATATTTTGAAAAAAAATCCCCGTTATGACTTAGCTTTTTACTTTACTTGTAATTTAAACGAAGCTTCTATTAGAAGATGGAAAGATCTTAAGAAAAAAGTTCCATTTAAAGAAGTTAAAAAAAGTTTAAGTATCAGAACTAAACTTGATAAAAAAAGAAAACACTCACCACTAAAAAAGATGAGAGATGCTATTTTGATAAGAACGGATAAGCTAAATAAAAAAAAAGTATTATTTAAAATGTCTCAGGAGATAGAAAAAATTAATTACAAAACTCTTTAACAATCTTTTCTCTATGTTCGTCTAAATCTGGTATATCGCCCCTTTTTTCCTCATCCTTGTAATTTGACATCTTAATTGGGTTACCAGCAGTTTTAAATTCACCAATTTTTTTATGATATGAATTTACAATCATATTTCTTGCTTTAATTTGAGGATTTTCAACTGCTTCTTTAATATTAAATATTGGACCACATGGAATTTTTTCTTTTTCCATCAATGAAACCCAATCGTTTGTATTTTTAGCTAAAAGTTCCTTTTCTAAAATTTTTTTTAGTTCATCCATATTTTGAGCTCTAGATGAATTTGTTTTGAATTTTTCGTTTTTTGAAATATCATTAATTTTCAAAACTTGACAAAGTTTTTCAAAAAGCTTGTCGTTACCCGCAGCTATTATAATATGACTATCTTTTGTTTTAAAGGCCTCAAAAGGTGCTATTGATGGATGACGCGATCCCATTGGCTTAGGTATTTCATTCTTTGCCAAGTATCTTGCAATTGCATTTTCTAAAATTGCAATTTGACAATCAAGCATCGAGACATCTATATAAGTTCCTTTACCTGTTTTCTTCCTGTCATATAATGCTGCGTTAACACCAATTGCAGTAAACAAACCAGCTGTAATATCACCAATTGATGTTCCAACTCTTGTAGGTTCAGAATTTGGTTGACCTGTTACACTCATTAATCCACCCATTCCTTGAACAACCATATCATATGCAGGTAATTCTCTTAATGGACCTGTTTGACCAAAACCTGATGCAGATGCATAAATTAATTTTGGATATTTTTTACATAAATCTTTCCAACCAAATCCCCATTTTTCTAATGTTCCAGGTTTAAAATTTTCAACTAACACATCTGCTTTTTTAAGTATTTGTTCAAAAATTTTTTTGTCTTCTGAATTTTTTAAATTTAGAGCTATACTTTCTTTTCCTCTATTAAGGGACATAAAGTATGCAGACTGGTCATCAATGAAAGGTCCAAATTTTCTAGAGTCATCTCCAATTTCAGGTGCCTCAACTTTAATTACTCTGGCGCCTAAATCTGACAAAATCATAGTACAATAAGGACCAACCAGCACTCGAGTTAGGTCTAAAACTAATACGTCTTTCAAGGGTCCATTCATAATTAGCGTCAATTGTATTTTTAATGCATATTGACTCTTATCAAGAAGTTACATTTAATACACCAATAAAATAATAACAGAGAGGAATAATAATGTTAAAAAAAATATCTTTATATTTTCTTTCATTAGTTTTCGTAACTACAACTATTGGATCAGCTTTTGCAGTAACTTTAAAAGCTAGTCACCAATGGCCAGGTACGCCAAGAGCCGACGGATCTTTCGACGTAAGACACGAAATGGTTCAAATTATTGCTGATGAAATGAAAAAAGCTAATGTGGGAGTAGATATAAGAATTTACCCTGCAAAATCACTTTACAAACCAAAAGAGCAATGGAAACCGATGACAACAGGTCAGCTGGATATTTCAGCTTTCCCACTAGCATATGCTGCTAAGTTCCATCCAGAGTTTGACATTACTTTAATGCCTGGAATGGTTAAAAACCATAAACATGCATTAAGAGTTAATGCGTCTCCAATGATGACAGAAATTAAAAAAATCATCAATGATGCTGGAGTAGTTGTTTTGTCTGATGCTTGGCTTGCAGGTGGATTTGTTTCAAAGAAAAATTGTATTTCAAGTCCAGAGTCTGTAAAAGGTCAAACGTTTAGAGCTGCAGGTAAAGCATTTAACCAAATGTTGGAAGCAGCAGGAGCAGGTATTCAATCAATGCCATCTTCTGAAATCTATAACGGTTTGCAAACAGGTGTATTAGATGGTGCTAATACTAGTTCAGGAAGTTTTGTTTCGTACAGAATTTATGAGCAAGTAAAATGTGCAACACCTCCAGGAAAATTTGGTCTATGGTTTATGTATGAGCCAATTTTAATGTCAAAAAAATCTTTTGATGCCTTAGATAGCAAGCAACAAAAAGCTTTAATGAAAGCTGGAAAAAAAGCAGAGAAGTATATGACTAAAGAAGCTGCTGGTTTAGATTCGACAATGGAAAAAGCTTATAAAAAAGCTGGAGTGGAGTTGTCTTATATGACTAAAGCAGACTTTGAAGCTTGGTTAGCTATTGCTAAAAAATCTTCATACAAAAACTTTGCAGAAAAAGTGCCAAACGGTCAAAAATTGATTGATATGGCTCTTGCTGTAAAATAATTAAATTAAAATTATACCCCTGCTCTTTCAGCAGGGGTATTTTTCATGACTGATAAATTTATTAAATTGACAAACTGGCTAGCGAAAGCATGTGGAATTTTTGCAGCTGGCTGTCTTTTTCTTTCTATCGTTATCATTACAGAATTAGTTTTCGAGAGATACTTATTTAAAAACGCAATTACATGGCAAACAGAACTTGTTACAATGTTATTAGTAGCTTCTACATTTATAGGCGCTGCATATGTTTTGAGTGAAAAAGGTCACGTTAATATGGAGTATCTATATACTTTTTTAAGTGAAAAGAATGTCACTAAACTTAAAATTTTTACTGATAGTCTTTGTTTAATTTTTTTTCTAATTTTGTTTTACGTAAGTTATGAAATTACTTACGAAGCATTTATCAAGAATTACAATACAGGTACAGTATGGGGCCCTCCACTCTGGATACCATATTCATCAATGCTTATAGGCGCAATTCTCATGACAATGTCATATATATCTGAATTAATTTTACATGTAAGAAAATTAAAGGAGTTTGAGTAATGGATCCTTTATTATTAGGTTTAATAGTCGGGATAGCAACTGTTGTAATGCTATTCTCGGGAATACCAATAGCTTTTGGCTTATGTTTTATCTCGGTAATCTTTTTAGTTATCGCTGAAGGTTTCTCAATTTTAAATGTTTTTGCTGAAACATTTTATGCAGGTTTAAATTCATTTGTTTTGTTATCTATCCCAATGTTTATTTTGATGGGAATGGCTGTTGCAAACTCACCAGCTGGAAAAGATTTATATACAGGTTTAGACAGATGGCTCTGGAGATTGCCTGGCGGTCTTGTTGTTTCAAATATTGGAGCTTGCTCTATTTTTGCAGCCCTAAGTGGGTCAAGTCCCGCAACATGTGCAGCAATAGGAACAATGGGTATTCCTGAAATGAGAAAAAGAGGATACTCAGCAAGATTAGCAACTGGATGTATAGCAGCAGGGGGAACTTTAGGTGTATTAATACCACCCAGTATTGTTTTAATTGTTTATGGGTTAGCAACAGGGACTTCTATTGGAAGATTATTTTTATGTGGTGTCATACCTGGTTTACTTCTAGCTGGATTATTTATGTTATGGGCTTATATCTATTCTTACTTTATTGATAAACAATCAGCTGCAATTTTAAGAAATAGAACACCCCCAACACTAAAAGAAAAATTAGAGGTTATCCCAAGAGTACTTCCATTTTTATTAATTGTGGTTGGAGTTTTATATGTTCTATACGGCGGGGTAGCAACTCCTTCAGAAGCATCTGGAGTAGGTGCATTTCTTGTATTTGTCATGATTGCAATTGTTTACAAAATTTATCAACCAAAAAAAATATGGGATATCGTTAAAGTATCTATGAAAGAAAGCGTAATGATAATGTTTATCATTGCAGGTTCATATATATTCGCTTTCAGCTTATCTACTCTTTATGTAACACAGTCAATTGCTCAAACTATTGTAGAAATGGGATTAAATAAATGGGTCTTATTTTTCTATATAAATATATTTTTATTGATTGCTGGATTCTTTTTACCACCTGTTGCTGTTATTGTAATGACTTCTGCAATACTATTACCAATAATCACTCAATTTGGCTTCGATCCTTATTGGTTCGCAATTGTCTTTACGATTAATATGGAAATTGGTTTGATCACACCACCTGTTGGATTAAACTTATATATTATAAAAGGAATTACACCCGACGTAAGTCTTTCTGAAATATTAAAAGGATCTATTCCTTTTATGGCAATGATGGTCATTTGTATTATAATATTGTGTATTTTCCCAGAAATAGTAACTTGGTTACCTGACAAATTAATGGGTAAACCAATTGGATTTTAAAAATAAAAAAATCAATAGAAAAATATCTGTTGCACCAATGATGGATTGCACTGATAGGCATGATAGATATTTCTTAAGACTTATAAGCAAAAATGTAATGTTGTACTCTGAAATGGTTGCAACGAAATCAGCAATTCATGGTGATAGAAAAAGAATACTTGGTTTTAGAGAGGAAGAGAAACCTGTTGCTCTTCAAGTAGGAGGCTCAGACAAAAATGAACTAGCAGAAGTTGCAAAACTAGCAGAACAATTTGGTTATGATGAAATAAATATTAATTTGGGTTGTCCGAGCAAAAAAGTGCAAAAAAATTCATTTGGAGCGTGTTTAATGAAAGAACCTGATTTAGTTGCAGAATGTATTAATAACATGGTCAATTCATGCAAAATTCCAGTAACAGCTAAAACTAGGATAGGAGTTGATGAAATTGAGGACTTTGAATATTTAAATAATTTCATTAACAAAATAAAACAATCTGGATGTAAAACAGTTATACTTCATGCAAGAAAAGCTTTGTTAAAAGGTCTTACTCCTAAGCAAAATTTAAATATACCAAAGCTTAATTATGAAATGGTATACGAAATTAAGAAAGCAAACCCAGAGCTTGAAATAATAATTAATGGAGGAATTTCACAAACTGAAGAAATTAAAAAACATTTAGAACATTGTGATGGTGTGATGATTGGAAGAGCAATTTATCAAAATCCATACTTTTTAACCGATATTGAAAAAGAAATATTTAATACAAATGAAGTGCCATCAAGAGAACAAATAGCAAAACAGATAATTAATTACTTAGAAGAAGAAGTAAAGCTTGGTACAAAGGTAAATCATATTATGAGACATACAGTTGGGCTATACCACGGTCAACCTGGTTCTAAAGATTGGAAAAGATATTTAAGTGACAATATGATGGCTAGAGACTCAGATTTTCAAAAAGCAAAACACATAATGACTATTGTGCAAAATAATGAGAAAGCAAATCAATTAAATTCCTAATGGAAAATTTAAATATCAATGAAATTTTTTATCTTTTAACTGTTTTAGCTATTGCTGCAGCAGTAGCAGGATTTATGGCTGGTTTACTTGGAGTAGGTGGGGGCATAATTATGGTTCCCGCTCTTTATTACGCATTTACAGTTTTAGAGTTTGATATTGTAACAAGAATGCATTTAGCTGTTGGTACATCTTTAGCAATAATAATTCCAACCTCAATTATATCTACTTTAACACACAGAGAACATGATGCAGTAGATTTTAATATGGTAAAATCATTTGGAATTTTTATTTTAATTGGAGTTTTTTTTGGAACTTTCTTGGCAGTTAATTTGAAGACTCCTGCACTTGTATTATTTTTTTCTATATTTGCTTTTATGGTTGGACTTTTTTTTATTTTTTTGAGAGAAAAATTAGTTGATAACCCAAAACAAATATCAAACTTAATAAAAAATATTTCTGGTATATTGATTGGATTCATTTCTATTCCCTTAGGGATTGGAGGTGGATCATTAATGGTTCCTTTCATGAGAACATTTGGTTACGATATTAGGAAATCAATTGGAACAGCTGCAGCAGTAGGTTTCCTTATTGCTGTTACTGGAACAATTACAATGATCACTGGTGGAAAAATTATTGATAATGTTAATACACCGTTCAGTTTGGGATATATAAATTTACTCGGCTTCATAGTATTTGTGCCAGTTACCATGATAATGGCTAGGTTAGGTGCAAAAGCAGTCTACAAAATCGATAAAAAAATACTTAGCAAAATATTTGGAACTTTTTTAATTTTGGTATCAATTAGATCATTTTTAGAATATCTAAGTATCAATTAAATTAAAATTGTGGACCAGATTATTTTCAACGAATACATATTTTTCATTTTATTAATGATTGCTGCAGCTATTCCTGTTGGTTTTTTTGCAGGACTATTTGGAATTGGTGGTGGATTAATTTCTGTGCCATTTCTTTTCTTTATTTTTGAAACTTTTGGAATAGATAGAAATTATCTAATGCATCTTACAGTTGGGACTGCATTTACAATAACAATATTAACTTCATTCTCATCAGTATTAGCTCACAAAAAACATGGTGCTGTTGATTTAAGTATAATAAAAACTTTTGGAACATTTGTTATTTTTGGCGTAATAACTGGGACTATAATTGCTTCTATGATGAATACTAAATCATTAGTTCTTTTTTTTTCAATCATGGTCTATTTTTTAGGCGCTTATCTACTTCTTGCAAGAAACAAAAATAAAAAAGTTTATCCGTCATTTAATTTGCTGCCTCGTCTTTCATTTGGATTTATCTCTGGCTTAATTTCAGCTCCAATGGGTATTACTGGCGCTATGATTAATGTACCTGTTTTAAGATACTTTGGTTACTCAATTAATAGAGCAATAGGGAGCGCTGCAGCCATTGGATTTATAATTTCATTGTTTGGCGCAATTGGTTTTTTCTTGTCAGGCTTATTTAAGAATGTTGATATTCCCCTCAGCATTGGTTTTGTAAATATCCCTGCCTTTCTAATATTCGTTCCTATTACAACAATAATGGCTAGAATTGGGGCTAATACAGTGCACAAACTTGAGAGGGCAAAAGTTCAGGTGCTTTTTGGAATTTTTTTATATGTAGTTGCTACAATATTTCTTTATAGATATTTTAATATTTAATGGTGATAATTCAAAAACTTATCTTGAACTTAAATATAAATTATTTAAATTTTAATTAATGGTCTCTAAATTAAAAAACTTTTTACTAAATTTTGAAGCGCTGGCTTCTCTTTTATTAAGATTTGGTATTGGAATAGCTTTTATCATTCATGGTTATGCTAAATTTCCTTTACCACCAGCAGGTCTAGTCGAATATTTTGGTTTACCTCCAGCACTTGCATCATTTGTTGCATTAAGTGAACTATTATCTGGAATAATTTTAATTGTGAGTGGTTTTTTGAGAAATCCAATAGGAGATACGCTTACAAGATTTGCAGGACTTGTAATTGTAATAATCATGACAAATATATTTATAATTGCTCATCCGGATTGGTTTATCACACAAAAATTATTTACAAGTGAACAAATTTTCCTTTTTATTGGTGGTTTTTATTTTTTGATTAAAGGAAATAAAGTTTAAAACTATATCTTTTGATCGTACTCACCTATCTTTCCAGTTTCTTGAAGAAGACCATCAATAAATCTAAAGATATCTGTTTTAATTTTATCTGATACTGGACTTTCTGTAACGACAACAAGTGATGGTTTGTTTGAAGATGCTCTTACAAGACCCCAAGATCCATCAGCAAGAGTAAATCTCACACCATTGACTGTAAGTATGTCAGTTATTTCCTGATTACATATTTTTTGTTTATCAGTCTGAAGTTTTTTTATATTAGAGATAATTTCATCTATTACTTTATATTTTTCTTCATCTTTACAAAATGGTCCCATAGTCGGGCTTTGAAAAGTTTTTGGCAAATCACCAATTAAAACATCCAATTTTTTATTTTGATTATCAATTAAATGACAAATTTGAATTGCAGAATTAATTCCATCATCAAAACCAAATCCTAAAGGTTCGTTAAAAAAAAAGTGACCACTTTTTTCAAATCCAGCAATAGCATTATCTTCTTTTACTTTCCTCTTAATATATGAGTGTCCAGTTTTCCAATACAGAGTTTTACAATTATTTTTTTTGAGAATTTCATCTTCACTAAATAATCCTGTTGATTTTACATCTACAATAAATTTTTTATTGGGATGTAATTCTGAAATATTTCTAGCAATTAACAAACCGATTTTATCTGCAAATATTTCATTTCCTTTATTATCTATAACTCCAACCCTATCTCCATCACCGTCAAAGCCAAAACCTACGTCTGCATTGTTTTCTTTTACACATTTCGAAATTTCATGTAGCATTTTCATATCTTCTGGATTTGGATTATATCTAGGAAAACTATAGTCTAAGTTACAATCAAGCTCTATTACTTCACATCCAATATTTCTAAGTATTTCAGGCGCAAATATACCAGCAGTACCATTACCACATGCAGCCACAACTTTTAATTTTTTCTTAATTTTATTTTTTGATAGTTCATCAATATATACTTTATTAAAATCTTTTACTTTTTCATATTTACCTGAACCTTGTTTAAATGTTTCATTCATTACTATTGATTTAAGTTCTGACATTTCCTCTTTGCAATGAGTTAAACCTTTTTCAATTCCCATCTTTATTCCCGTCCAACCATTTTCATTGTGGCTTGCTGTTATCATTGCTACAGCATTTGATTTTATTTTAAATTGAGAAAAATAAACTGTAGGTGATAAACATAGACCTATATCTTTTACATTGCAGCCAGTTGATAAAAGTCCTTTTACAAAATTATTTTTAACTTCTTCGCTATAGGATCTGTAGTCGTTTCCTACAATTACAGTTGGATTCTTTTCAGAGTTAATAACCTGTGTCCCGAATCCTTTTCCTACTGCCTCGATTCCTTTCGAGTTGATGCTTTTTGGGTATAACCACCTAGCGTCATATTCTCTAAATCCTAACGGGTCGATTTTTTTTTCCACTTCCATGTTGATATATGTACATTTATTTGATTTTTTTATTGAACTATTTTTTATATGTTCTATAAATGTTCTGTTGATTTTTAATTTATATAGTGTATTTAAAAAATCTGCACACAACATATAGTTGTTTTATTAATAAATAGTATTAAAAAGGGAGTATAATGAACAAAGTTTTGTCTCAGGCAATAAAGAAAGCTGTCTCTGAATTTAAACCTCAGGTTGATCAGAAGACTAAGACTAAAGGTCCAGATTTATTCTCTCTAAACAACAATACAGAACTATTTCAAAACTCTAGAGGTATCACAATAAAGATAGATAGAAGTAGAGATGAAAATCTCACAGATTTCGGAAAAGCAACACTTAGCGACAGATATTTAGGAGAGAATGAATCTTTTCAAGACTTGTTTGCAAGAGTAGCAAGTCATTATGCTGATGATAATTTACACGCACAAAGACTATACAATTATATTAGTAATCTTTGGTTCATGCCTGCAACACCAGTTCTGTCTAATGGGGGAACTACGAGAGGTTTACCAATATCATGTTTCTTAAATGAGGCGAGTGATAGTTTAAATGGTATCTTAGGTCTTTGGAGTGAAAATGTTTGGTTAGCTGCAAGAGGTGGTGGTATCGGAAGTTACTGGGGCAATCTAAGATCTATTGGTGAAAAAATTGGAAGAGTTGGAAAAACTTCTGGAATAATTCCTTTTATAAAAGTTATGGACTCTTTAACGATGGCAATCAGTCAAGGTTCGTTAAGAAGAGGATCTGCTGCTTGTTATTTGCCTATTGACCATCCAGAGATTGAAGAATTTATTGAAATGAGAAGACCTACAGGGGGAGACCCAAATAGAAAAGCTCTAAACCTGCATCATGGTGTTCTTGTTTCAGATGCTTTCATGAGAGCAGTTGAACTTGATGAACAATGGGCACTTAAGAGTCCAAAAAATGGATCTGTGCAATCAACTGTTTCAGCTAGAAATTTATGGATAAGATTATTAACTGCAAGAGTTGAAACTGGTGAGCCATATATAATTTTTATTGATACAGTTAATAGACAAATACCACAACATCATAAGTTAGCTGGCTTAACAGTTAAGACATCTAATTTGTGTAGTGAGATTACTCTTCCAACAGGAATTGATAAGGAGGGTAGGGACAGAACTGCTGTTTGTTGTTTATCTTCATTAAATATTGAAAAATATGATGAGTGGAAAGAAGATGAAAATTTTATCGATGATGTAATGAGATTTTTAGATAATGTTTTAACTGACTTTATTAACAATGCACCAGAAGAATTTAGTGATGCAACATATTCAGCTGCAAAAGAACGAAGTGTTGGTTTAGGAGTAATGGGGCTTCACTCATACTATCAGAAAAAAATGATACCTCTCGAGTCAGTAATGAGCAAAGTTTGGAACAAAAAGATTTTTGAAAATATTCAGAAGAAAGTTGATAAATCCTCAAAAGATTTAGCAGAGGAAAGAGGAGCATGTCCTGATGCAGCTGAATATGGTTTTAAAGAAAGATTTTCAAATAAAACTGCAATTGCTCCAACTGCTTCAATTTCAATCATTTGTGGGGGTACTTCTCCTGGAGTTGAGCCAATAGCAGCAAATAGTTATACTCACAAAACACTTTCAGGGTCTTTCAATGTCAGAAATAAATACTTAAGAAAGTTATTGGAAAAACATGATAAAGATACAGATGAAACCTGGTCAACAATTACGACTAACCAAGGTTCTGTATCACATTTAGATTTTTTAACACAAGAAGAAAAGGATGTTTTCAAAACAGCTTTTGAATTAGATCAAAGATGGCTTGTTGATTTAAGTGCGGACAGAACTCCACATATTTCGCAAGCACAATCTATTAACTTATTTTTACCTGCAGACGTTCATAAAAGAGATCTTCATCAAATTCATTTCCAAGCTTGGAAAAAGGGTTTGAAGAGTCTTTATTATTGCAGGTCTAAATCAATACAAAGAGCGGAAAATGTTAATGATGCGAAATCAACCGACATTACTGCTAATGTTTATAAATCAAAACAACAAGAAACCGACGAAAACAAATACGAGGAGTGTCTATCATGTCAGTAGTAAAAAAAGAGGAAAAAGGAAAAATCATTCAACCAAAAAAAATGGGACTGTTAGTAGAAAATCCTGTTTATAAACCATTCAGATATCCGTGGTGTTATGATGCTTGGTTGACGCAACAAAGAATACACTGGTTACCAGAAGAAGTGCCATTAGGAGATGATGTTAGAGATTGGCAGAAAAATTTATCAGAACCTGAAAAAAATTTAGTAACACAAATATTTAGATTTTTTACTCAAGCAGATGTTGAAGTTAATAACTGTTATTTAAGACACTACACAACAGTATTTAAACCAACAGAAGTTTTAATGATGATGACGGCTTTTGCTGCAATGGAAACAGTTCATGTGGCTGCTTATTCACATTTATTAGATACAATAGGAATGCCTGAGTCAGAATATTCGGCTTTCATGAAGTATAAAGAAATGAAAGATAAGTATGATTACATGCAAGGTTTTAATGTAAACTCAAAAGAGGATATTGCAAAAACAGTTGCTGTATTTAGTGCTTTTACTGAAGGGTTACAATTATTTGCAAGTTTCGCGATTTTATTAAACTTTCCAAGACACAATAAACTTAAGGGTATGGGACAGATAGTTACTTGGTCTGTAAGAGATGAAACTCTTCACTGTAATTCAATGATCAGAATTTTCAAAGAGTTTATAAAAGAAAATCCTGAAATCTGGACACCGAAACTTAAAAAAGAAATTTATGATGCGTGCAGAACAATTGTAGAGCATGAGGATGCATTTATAGATTTAGCTTTTGAAATGGGACCAATGAAAGGTCTTACAGCTCAGGAAGTTAAAGATTATATTAGGTTCATAGGAAACAGAAGACTGGTTCAGCTAGGTCTTGAGCCAATTTATGATGTAGAAAAAAATCCGCTTACTTGGCTTGATACTATGTTGAATGCTGTCGAGCACATGAACTTCTTTGAAGGAAGGGCCACAGAGTATTCAAAAGCGTCTACACAAGGAAATTGGACTGAAGCTTTTTCATAAAATTGAAATATAAAAAGTACTTTAGAAAAACAAGCCTTAAACAAAAAAATATTGGGGATCTCTTCTTAGAAGAGATCCAAAAAAGTAATCCTAAATCTTTTTTAGAAATCGGAGTATTCCACGGCGTTACAGCTAGAAATGTCTGTGAACTTATGAATAAAAATCATGGATCAGATTTTAGTTATACTGGTATAGATATTTTTGATGAGGGAGATGAATACAAAAATGAAGTTGTTCCAGTAAAAACTTTTAATAATCCCTTAAAAAATTTTTATTTTAAATATATAAAAAAGCAAAATCCTTATAGCTTGGAAGCTGTAGAAGACTTACTTTCTAAATTTAAAAAAAATATAACTCTCTTGAAAGGAAACTCAAACGAAGTACTAAAAAATATTGAACTAGAAGAAGTTGATTTTATATTTATTGATGGTGGTCATGAATATAATACTGTTAAAAATGATTTAATTCATAGCCATAGACTTTTGAAAAATAATGGAATAATACTGTGTGACGATCTTAATCTGAGCCAAGCTTTAGGAGTAAGACAAGCAATTAAAGAATTTTCTAATGAAAATAAAATAAAATATGAAATCGTCCATGAACGATTTGCAAAATTTAATTTTAATTAGTTATCTTTGATTTATAGGAACAACTTTACGATAGCTACTTCCTTTATAGCTAGCAAGTGGTCTAATTAATTTGTTTGCTGCATGTTGCTCAAGAATGTGCGCAGACCAGCCAGTTATTCTGGAAATTACAAATATTGGTGTAAAAAAGTCTGTATCAAATCCCATCAAATGATAAGTTGGTCCAGTAGGATAATCCACATTAGGATGAATATTTTTTCTTTCAATCATCACCTTTTCAACAATGTCATAAATTTTTTCAAATTTTTTGTCTTTTTTGACTTTTGCAACTTTAGAAAAATACTCTCTCATAGTGGGAACTCTGGAGTCGCCACTTTTATAAACCCTATGACCAAAACCCATAACAACAGCTTTTTGATCTAAAGCATTGTTTATCCAATTCAAAGCATTTTCAGGCTTTTTAATTTTATTCATCATATGCATTACTTCTTCATTGGCACCACCGTGTAACGGTCCTTTTAAACTTGCAATAGCACCAGTAATTGCACCATGAATATCTGACAAGCTACTAGTGATTGTTCTTGCAGTAAACGTAGAAACATTAAAACTATGTTCAGCATATAATATAAGAGATACATCAAAAGCTTTTACAATTTCTTTTTCAGGAACTTTTCCAAAACACATATAAAAAAAGTTTTCAGAGAATGACAAATTACTTTTTGGTTTAATGATTTTCTTCCCTTTTCTAATTCTATAGAAGGCTGCTAAAGCAACAGGTGTCTTTGCAAAAATTCGCATTACCTTTCTCAAGTTTGCTTCTGGAGAATTATCTTTTGTCTCTTTATCTTCTAGCCCCATTATACTTACTGCTGTTCTAGCTACATCCATAGGATGTGATTTTTTCGGAAAATTCTTAATACTTTCTAATAATGTTTTTGATAGGTTTCGCTCTTTTCTCTCAACTTTTTCAAAATTTTTTAACTGTTTTTCAGAAGGTAACTCTCCATTTAGAATAAGATATGCAACTTCTTCAAACTTACATTTTGCACAAAGGTCTTGTGCAGCATATCCCCTATAAGTAAGAGAATTTATTTCTGGCATCACTTTTGAAACTTCAGTTTCATCAACCACAATCCCAAGTAACCCTTTTTTTATATCTTCAGTCATTAATCGTGTCCATCTGTACTAAAATTATATATTTTTTTATCGAGAGCATTGTATTTTTCATAGTCTACTAAGTCATACAATCTACTTCTAGTTTGCATTTTATCAACAAGGTTTTTTTGGTGACCCTCTTCAAAAATTTTCTTCAAACCCTCCTCCACACTTTTCATTGCTAATCTTTGAGTTGTAACAGGATAAATAACAATATTATAACCCAAATTTTCCAATTCTTTATAATCTAAAAGATCTGATTTTCCAAATTCTGTCATGTTTGCAAGTAAATATGAACTAAGACTTTTCCTCACTTTTTCAAATTCACCTTTATCTTTTAATGCTTCAGGGAAAACTATTTCGGCTCCTGCGTCGATATATGCTTTACATCTGTCAATCATCTTATCTATTCCCTCTACACTTTTTGCATCAGATCTAGCAATTATCTTAAAATTTTTATCTTTACGAGCTTTCACACACTCTTCAATTTTTTTTACCATTTTTTTAGCAGAAATAAGTTCTTTGTTATCAAGGTGACCACATCTTTTTCTTTCAACTTGGTCCTCTATGTGTACCGCTGTCACACCAAATTTTTCAAAATTTTTAATAGTTTTTTTGCAAGACTTAAATCCCGTATCAATATCTACAATTGTAGGAAGGTTTGTAACTCTTGCTATTTGTTTTGATCTATTACTTACATCTTCAAGTGTAGTAAGACCTATATCAGGGTAACCAAGGTCATTAGACATAACAGCACCCGAAACATAAACAGCGTCATAGCCAATTTCTTCAATTACTTTAGCAGTCAAAGGGTTATATGCACCAGGAACTCTTAAAATTTTTCCACTTTTTAATTTATCTACAAAATCTTTTCTTTTTTCTTTTATCTTTTTCTTAATAAAGTGCATTAAAAAATACCAATTTTTTTATTTTTTTTAATATTTCTACTATTAATTTCAATATTTAATTTGTGTAATTGATTTGATTTTAATTTTCTCAAGTTCTGGATATCTCTGAGAAATCTATCTGACTCTCTCTTAGGTATAATATCTTTTGTAAGTGTTAAAAATTTTTTAATATAGTTAGCTCTTTTAAATGGTCTTAAACCATATGGATGAGCATCTGCTACACCTTGTTCTTCAACAATTTTTTTATTATTTTTTAGTGTGACTATAACTTTAGCCCCAAAAGCTTTATTTTTTGGGTTTGGATCATGGTAACGTTTAGTCCATTTTTTATCCTCATGCGTTTTAATAGATCTCCATATCTTAATGGTACTTTTCTTTCTTGCTCTTGATTTGCTATATGATTTTACGTGATGCCAATCAGCGTCCTCTAAAGCAACAGCAAATATATACATTATTGAGTGATCTAAAGTTTCTCTACTTGCATTAGGATCCATTTTTTGTGGATCGTTTGCTCCTGTTCCAATTACATAATGAGTATGATGACTTGTATATATATCTATTTTTTTTATTTCATTTAAGTTATCTATTTTTTTATTTAATTTTTTTGCAAGGTCTATAAGCGCTTGTGCTTGATATTCTGCTGAATATTCTTTTGTGTAAGTTTCTAGAATAGCTTTTTTTTCCTGATTTTTTTTTGGTAGTGGAACTTTATATAATGCTTTTTTTCCGTCAAGTATTCTTGCAATCACACTATCTTCTCCTTCATAAATCGGACTTGGCGCTCCTTCACCCCTCATTGCTCTATCGACTGCTTCTATACCAAGTTTTCCAGCATGCGCAGGAGCAAAAGCTTTCCAACTAGAAATTTCTCCTTTTCTAGATTGCCTTGTAGAAACAGTAACATGCAAGGCTTGTTGGACAGCTTGATAGATGGTTTCTGTTTTTAAATTAAGCATTGTTCCTAAACCTGCAGCAACACTTGGACCTAAGTGAGCGATATGATCTACTTTATGTTTATGAAGACAGATACCTTTTACAAGATTTACTTGTACCTCATATGCAGTAATAATCCCTTTAATAAGATTTAAACCAGAGACTTTCTTTTGTTGCGCAACAGCCATTAATGCAGGAATGTTATCTCCTGGATGACTATAGTCTGCTGCTAAAAAAGTATCATGAAAATCTAATTCTCTTACAGCAGTTCCATTGGACCAAGCAGCCCACTCACAGTCAAATTTCTTTTTTGAGTTAATTCCAAATAAAGTAGCACCATTAGATTTTGGATGTTTCATTGCCATTTCTCTTGAGGTAATTACAGCTTTTCTGTTTAATGAAGCGATAGCAACAGATGCATTATCAATCATCCTGTTTATCACCATATCAACTGAGTCTTTATTTAGTTTAGCATTATCACTTGCAATTTCAGCAATTTTCCATGCAAGTTGATTTTTTTTACTTAATTTATCTTTTGATGCGAAAACTTTTACTTTATGTATTTTCAATTTATTCCTTTTTGAGTTTAGTACTTCATTTATTTTAAGTATTCAAATATTTTGAAACTATTTTCTCAATACCCTGAAAGTTTGTTACCAAGTGATCATGAGGTATTTCATTTACTTTTTTATCAGTATATCCATCCTCGAGCAATATAAATGGTAAGTTTGCAGAGTTAGCAGCGGCAGAATCTGTTTCACTATCACCAATCATTAAAGATTTTTTTACATCCCCTTGAAGAATTTCAATCACAGAAGTTAAATGTCTAGGATCAGGTTTGCAATAATCAAAAGTATTACTACCAGCAACATATTCAAAATAATCAAAAATTTTTATTTTTTTTAACAAATCAATTGCCAAATGCTCTTGTTTGTTAGTGCAAACTGCTAGTGAAATACTGTTTTGTTTAGACCACTTTAAAAATTCTAAAACACCATCAATAATTTTACTTTCATTGACAATATTCTTTCCATAATAATCTATGAAATCTTTTACCATTTCATCTTTAATTTTTTTATCTGATATTTTTCCAAACTCTTTTTTGGCTGTTCCCCAAATAGATCTTCCAATCAAAGCGCCAGCACCTTTACCAACAAGGTTTCTGATTTCTTCTGTTGTCTTTGTTTCGTACCCAAACTTTTTCATTACATAATTGTGTGCATTCATTAGATCTGGAGCTGTATCTACTATGGTTCCATCTAAATCTACTAAAACTGTGAATTTTTGACTCATTTTAAAAAGTATTATTAAGAAATATTTTGTGAATTCTTTATCATAAATACTTATCTATAAGAAAAAATCAATGAAACAAACTGATATTCAAAATAAATTTAGAAAAAAATTTTTAAATCAGGGTGTAAAAATGACTGCACCTGAGACTGTTTTTTTTTCAAGTGATACTAAAATTGGAAAAAACGTAACAATCGAACCATACGTTGTTTTTGGATTGAAGGTAAAAATCAAAAACAATGTTAAAATATTAGCTTTTTCTCACCTTGAAGGTGTAAGTGTTGATAATAATGTTTCAATTGGTCCATACGCACGTTTAAGACCTGGAACTATTTTGGAAGAAGGTTCAAAAGTCGGTAACTTTGTTGAAATTAAAAAATCTCGATTAAAAAAGAATTCAAAAGCAAATCACCTTACTTATATTGGTGATGCAACAATAGGAAAAAAATCTAATATAGGCGCAGGTACAATTACTTGCAATTACGATGGAGTTAAAAAAAGCAAAACAATAATTGAAGATGGTGCCTTTATAGGATCTAACACCTCATTAGTTGCCCCAGTTAAAATTGGAAAAAAAGCGATTGTTGGTGCTAGTTCTGTAATAACTCAAAATGTTAAAAGTAGTTCTTTAGCACTTACAAGGGCAAAGCAAACTGAAGTAAAAAACTATAAAAGAAAAAAATAAAATATGTGTGGAATTATTGGAATAACAAGCAACAAATTGGTTTCATCACCAATTATAAATTCGCTAAAAAAATTAGAATATAGAGGTTATGACTCAGCAGGAATTGCTACGATTGACTCTGGCTTAATTAAAGAAGTTAAATGTGAGGGTAGGGTTGAAAGTTTGGAGGAAGCTGTTTCCAAATCAAAGTTAACAGGAAATGTTGGAATTGGACATGTAAGATGGGCAACTCATGGTATTCCAAACACAATTAACGCTCATCCACATTCATCAGAAAATGTATCTGTAGTTCATAATGGAATAATTGAAAACTCTACATTGTTAAAAAAGTTTTTAGTTAATAAAGGACATAAGTTTAAGTCCCAAACAGATACTGAAGTTATTGTTCATCTTATTACTGAATATTTAAAAAAAGATAATCTTAAAGATGCAATTATTAAAGTTTTAAAAAAACTTCATGGAAGTTTTGCTTTAGGTATAATTTTTAAAGATAATCCGAATTTAATAATTGGTGCAAGAAGAGGTTCACCTTTAGCTGTTGGCTATGGTCCTGGGGAAAATTATTTAGGATCAGACTCTTATGCTCTAAAATCTATGACAAATAAAATTTCATATCTTAACGATGGGGAGTTTTGTATTATTAAAAAAGATAATGTTGAGTTTTTTAATCAGAGCGGAAAAAAGATAAATAAAAAAATATTACATTTATCATCAAACGAACAAAATTATGAAAAGGGTGACTACAAGCATTTCATGGCTAAAGAAATTGATGAACAGCCAAATACCATCAAAAATTGTGTCAATGAATACATTGACAAAATCAATAATGACATAAATATTTTTAATTTTCCATTTAAAGAAAAAGAAATTAATTCTATTTCATTAATCGGATGTGGCACAGCTTATCATTCTTGTCTTATTGCAAAATATTGGTTTGAGCAACTAACATCATTTGATGTCAGTATCGATATCGCTTCAGAGTTTCGTTACAGAAAAAATAAATTTAAGAAAGATTGTCTTTATATTTTTGTTTCTCAGTCAGGTGAAACTGCTGATACTTACGCAGCTTTAGATATTTGTAACAAAAATAAAATGAAAACATGCTCAGTTGTAAATGTTATTGAAAGCTCAATAGCAAGAGACTCCAAATTCGTTTTACCTATTCATTGTGGTCCAGAAATCGGTGTTGCATCAACCAAAGCTTTCTTAGGACAAATGCTTGTTTTATATATACTTTGCTTAAAATTAGCCCAAAAAAGGAAAGATATAAGTAAAAAAGATTATTTAAAGAAGATTAAAAATTTATTTAATCTCGCAAAATTAGTTAAACATTCTTTAGAAACTGAAAATAAGATACAATCAATATGCAGTTCATTTGTTGATGCAAAAGGTTCAATGTTTTTAGGTAGAGGATATTCATTTCCAATAGCATTAGAAGGAGCTTTAAAATTGAAAGAATTAGCTTATGTACATGCAGAGGGTTATCCTGCAGGTGAAATGAAACATGGACCACTAGCTCTTATAGAAGATGGAATGCCAGTAGTAGTGATTGCTCCAAGAGATCAACATTATAAAAAAACTATTTCAAACATGCAGGAAGTTATAGCTAGAGGAGCAAAAGTTTTGCTTGTTACAAATAAAAGTAAAGATGAAGTTTATTCTGAAAATATTTGGGAAACTATTGAAGTTGAAAATACTGAAGATGACCTTTTCCCATTTTTAGTAACAATTCCTTTACAAAAGCTTGCATACTATTCTGCGCTAAAAAAAGGTTATGACATTGATAAACCAAGAAATTTAGCTAAATCAGTAACAGTAGAATAATAAAAATAACTATTCTCTTTTGTCATAATTTAGTTATATATTCATCTTAAGGTTGAATTATGAAAAATTGGAAACCAAACAGTTGGAGAAAATATCCTGTCAAACATGTTCCTTCTTATGAAAGTGAAAAGGAACTTAACCAAGTATTGAGTAAAATTAAATCTTTTCCTCCGCTAGTTTTCGCTGGTGAGACAAGACATCTTAAAGATCAACTTTCACAAGTTGTTGATGGAAAAGCTTTTCTTTTACAAGGTGGAGACTGCGCAGAAAGTTTTGCCGAGTTTAATCCGGACAATATAAGAGACACATTTAAAGTTATTCTTCAGATGTCATTGGTTCTTACATACTCAGCTTCGCTTCCAATTATAAAACTTGGAAGGATAGCCGGACAGTTTGCAAAACCTAGAAGTGCACCAACTGAAAAACAAGGTGATAAAGAATTACCAAGTTATTTAGGTGACAACGTAAATGGAATTGATTTTACTGAAAAATCTAGAAGGCATGATCCAAAAAGATTATTTAAGGCATACTCTCAGTCTGCTTCAACGTTGAATCTTTTAAGAGCGTTTTCTAATGGGGGTTTTGCTGATTTAAAAAATGTACACTTATGGAATTTAGGTTATATTAAAAAAAGTCCTCAAGCTAAAAAATTTAAAGAACTTGAAGATAAAATTGCTGATGCTTTGGCATTTATGGATGCTTGTGGAATAAATTCAGATTTCAATAGAAGATTAAAAACAGTAAATTTCTGGACATCTCATGAAGCTTTGCATTTACCATTTGAAGAAAGCATGGCAAGGGTTGACTCAACTACAGGAGAGTATCATGCAACTTCAGCACACTTTGTTTGGATTGGCGACAGAACAAGACAATTGGATGGCGGACACGTTGAGTTTTGTAAAGGTATTGAAAACCCAATAGGTATTAAGTGTGGCCCAACATCTAAACCAGAAGAGATTGCAAAAATTTGTGAAGTAATTAATTCAAAAAATGAAAAAGGTAAAATTACTTTAATATCTAGGTTTGGTCATGATCAAGTTGAAAAATTCTTACCTAAGTTGATAAGAAGAATTAAAAAAGAAGGTTTAAATGTTATTTGGTCTTGTGATCCAATGCATGGAAACACAATTAAATCTACAACAGGTTTTAAAACTAGACCATTTAATAAAGTATTAAATGAAGTTAAGAATGTTTTTGCAGTACATCAAAGCGAAAATTCTTATGCTGGTGGATTGCATATAGAAATGACTGGACAGAATGTGACAGAATGTACAGGTGGGGCAAAAAATATATCTGAACAAGATTTATCAAGTAGATATCACACTCATTGTGACCCTAGATTGAACGCAGATCAAGCTTTAGAATTGGCTTTCTTAATCTCAGATGAGATTAAAAAGAATTCCAACTATGCAAGAAATGCAATTAAAGCGGCATCTTAGACATTTAAAAATTTAAATTTTGTCTTATATTTGAATCATGGAACCTTCTAAAAAAGTAACATTTATTAAAGATTGGATTTTAAATTACGTAAATTCAATGCCAATTAAGGCTAAGTCATTAGTTATTGGTATATCAGGAGGAATTGATTCTTCAGTTTCAAGCACACTAAGTGCTATGACAGGACTAAGAACAATCGTATTATCGATGCCAATAAAACAAAATGGTTCTCAGCATGATTTAAGTTTAAGGCATCAAGAATGGTTAAAGAAAAATTTTAAAAATGTTGAAGGGCATACAGTTGAACTAGACAGTTTATTTAAAACATTCGAAAATACGCTAAAAGATTTTAGTAGCGAACATGGTATGGCTAATTCAAGAGCAAGATTGAGAATGTCAACACTTTATCAAGTTGCAGCAGCTAACAACGGAATAGTTGTTGGAACTGGAAATAAAGTTGAAGACTTTGGAGTTGGTTTTTATACAAAATATGGTGATGGTGGCGTTGATATATCTCCAATAGCTGATTGTAATAAAACGGAAGTTTGGGAACTTGGAAGAGAACTTAAAATACTTGATGATATTATTAAAGCAGCTCCAACAGATGGTCTTTGGGATGATGGTAGAACTGACGAGGGTCAACTAGGATTATCGTACAAGGAAATAGAAGAGGCCATGGATAACGAGAATTCAAAAAATCGAGATAAATATATTCAAATCAGAAAAGCAAATTTGCATAAAATGGAGCCAATTCCAATATGCAAGATTCCCAATTAATCAAATAGATTCACAAATCTAAATTAAAAGTATATTCCTAATACAATGAACAAAGATATATATTTAACTAATAGTCTTGGCGGTAAAAAAGAAATATTTAAACCGATAGATCCAAAGAAGGTAAGAATGTATGTATGCGGACCAACTGTGTATGATGATCCCCATATAGGTAACGCAAGACCTTTAGTAGTTTTTGATATTCTTTTTAAAGTTCTCAAATGTAAATATGGAAACTCTTCAGTTTTATATGCAAGAAATATTACTGATGTTGATGACAAAATTATAGAAGGTGCAAAAAATAAAAATATAACAATAAATAAACTTACCGAAGATACCACAAAACGGTTTAATGAAGATTGCAATTATTTAAAGTGTGAAAAACCTTCTTTTGAACCAAAAGCTACTGAAAACATTCCATTAATGATCGACATGATAAATATTCTCATTAAAAAGAATAATGCATATGAAAATAAATCACATGTTTATTTTAATGTATCGAGTTTCAAAGATTACGGAAAATTATCAAATAAAAATGTAGATGAACTTTTTGCAGGAGCCAGGGTTGAGGTATCAGAAAATAAAAAAAGACCTGAAGATTTTGTTTTATGGAAACCATCTACTAAAGATGAACCCGGGTGGGAATCTCCTTGGGGAAGGGGTAGACCAGGTTGGCATATAGAATGTTCAGCGATGTCAAAAAAATTTCTTGGGGATACATTTGATATACATGGTGGTGGACGTGATTTATTATTTCCGCACCATGAAAATGAAATAGCTCAGTCAAGATGTGCAAATGAAAATAAATCATTATCAAATTATTGGATACATAATGGTTTTATTACAGTTTCAAATGAGAAAATGGCAAAGTCTCAAGGAAACGTTTTTAAAATAAAAGATTTTTATGAAAGGTATAATGGTCAAGTTTTAAGATTAGCATTAATGTCAACTCATTATAGGCAAGCAATGGATTGGAATGAAAATCTACTAACACAATCAAAAAAAACTTTAGATAAATGGTACGAGTGCCAAAAAAAACCAGAAGGTAAAGTATTGATACCAGATGATGATTTAGTTCCTCTTTACGATGATTTAAATACACCTGGGTATATAAGTAATATTCATAAATTATATGACAAAGCTGCTAAAGGATCTGATAAAGACAAAGAAATTTTTACAACAGCATGTAATTTTATTGGCTTGTTAACTGAGCCAAAATCAAAATGGCAAGAGTTTAAAAAGAATATTTTGGAAATTTCAGAGGAAGAGATTTTGCAAAAGATAAAAGATAGGAACACAGCTAGAGACAACAAAAATTACCAATTAGCTGATGAAATTAGAAATGAACTTTTAGATAAAGGTATTTTAATTGAAGACAAAGATGATAAAACAACTTGGAAAATAAAATGAGTAAAGAACGATTATACATATTTGATACCACATTGAGAGATGGAGCCCAGACCCAAGGTGTTCATTTTTCAATTGATGAAAAAACAAAGATTGCGCATGCCTTAGATGATCTCGGTGTAGATTATATAGAGGGAGGTTGGCCAGGTGCCAATCCATCTGATACAGAATTTTTTCAAAAGGGTTTGGATTTAAAAAACTCTACCTTTACTGCTTTTGGAATGACAAAAAAAGCTGGACGAAGTGCAGAAAATGATCCAGGCTTATCAGCAATTTTAAATTCTAATACTAAATCTGTTTGTTTAGTAGGAAAGTCATGGGATTTTCATGTTGATGTCGCATTAGGAATAACTAATGAGGAAAATTTAGAAAACATTAAAGAGACAACAAAACATTTTGTAAAAAATAATAAAGAGTTCATGTTTGATGCAGAACACTTTTTTGATGGCTATAAATCAAATCCAAAATATGCTTTAGCTTGTATTAAAGCTGCCTACGACAATGGAGCTAAGTGGATAGTTCTTTGTGATACTAATGGTGGAACACTTCCTCATGAAGTAACAGAAATAGTAAAAGAAGTTTCAAAATATATCCCTGGTGAAAATTTAGGTATTCACGCACACAACGATACAGGTAATGCTGTTGCAAATTCAATTGCAGCTGTTTTATCGGGAGCAAGACAAATACAAGGTACTATTAATGGCTTGGGTGAAAGATGTGGTAACGCTAATTTAATGTCAATTATCCCAACTTTTCATCTTAAAAAAGAATTATCAGACAAATTTGAAATAAGTATTAAAGAAAAAAATATTAAACACATTACACAATGTTCAAGACTACTTGATGAAATATTAAATAGAAAACCGAATAAACATCTTCCATATGTGGGTGCCGCAGCATTTTCACATAAAGGTGGTTTACATGTATCTGCAGTTCAAAAAGATCCTAAAACTTATGAGCATATCAATCCTGAGGATGTTGGTAACAACAGAAATATAGTTGTTTCTGACCAATCAGGGAAATCAAATATTTTATCTAGACTTAAAACAATTGGAATAGAAATTGAAGAAAATGATCCAAAAGTCAAAAAACTTTTGGAAGAAGTAAAAGATAGAGAGTTCATAGGTTATAGTTATGATGGTGCTGATGCTTCTTTTGAATTACTTGCCAGAAGAGTAATGGGAGAAATTCCAAGATATATCTCAATTAAAGAATATGACGTTTCAGTTTCAAAAAATAGTCAGGATAAAATTGTTTCAAGGGCAAAAGCAAAATTAGAAGTTGATGGTGAACAAATAGTCTGTGAAGGTGAGGGTAATGGACCAGTTCATGCTCTAGATAACGCTATAAGAAAAAATGTCACTAAGTTAGAAAAATATTCTGAATATTTAAAAGATTTAAAACTAGTTGACTATAAGGTTAGAATTTTAAACACAGGAACTGAAGCGACCACAAGAGTATCGATTGAAAGTACAGACTCTCAAGGAAAAAATTGGTTTACTATTGGTGTATCACCAAACATAATTGATGCATCATTCAAAGCTCTTATAGATAGTTTAGATTTTAAATTATTTAAGGATAAAGCTCCTGCAAGTAAATAAATGAAAATAAAGAAGTTTTCTGCGAAACCTACTGACATTGAAAGCAGGGTAGGAGCAGATCCTGTTGTTTGTTATCCAAATGATACAATAAATAATAATCTTGAAATATTACATGAAGCTAGAAAACACATCAAACAAGTTGATGAAGTAATTGTACCCCCAAGAGATGCTAAAACTTTTAATGTTAAGTCAGGTAATTTTTTTAGAATAGAAAGTGTTGAAGGACCACAAGTTGGAGATCTAAATTTATTTCAAGCAGATAATTTAAATGAAAAATTTTACTCTGGAAAAACTAGAGCTCTCTACGGAACACATATTTCAGTTGGAGATAAAATGTTTAGTAGTTTTCCATATTTAAGATCATTAGCTACCATTACTTGGGATACATTAGATTGGTATGGTTATGACAAAGATGGGGGCTCGGTCCATGATGTTATTGGTACCAGATGTGATCCTTATACGTATAAACTAACATCAAACAACGATTATCATTATTGTTGTCATTCAAACTTAACTAGAGCTTTAGTAAAAGAAAAAGATATTAAATTAGATGATGCAGAAAAGATTGTTCACGATGTATTAAATGTATTTATGCTTACTGGCTTTACTAACGACACCAAGCAATATTTTATGAAGTCAAGCCCTGTAAGACCTGGTGATTATTTGGAATTTTTTGCAGAAACAGATCTACTCGGAGCTTTATCTGCTTGCCCAGGTGGAGATTGCGGATCAGAACATTCATCTGATGTTGCAAAATGTTACCCTTTAAAGGTTTCTATATGGGATGTTGATCAAAAATATCTTAAAGGAATTAATCCTTCAACATTATCTAACTACAATAGAAATCATGGCATTAAATAAATGAACAAAAGTAAAGTTACATTTATTTTACACAAACCTCAGTTATCTGAGAACATTGGCGCGTGTGCAAGAGCAATAAAGAATTTTGATTTCCAAAAGCTCTATCTGATTGATCCAAGACCTATTTTTCCTAATGATAAGATATTAGCGACATCCGTTGGAGCGAAAGATATTATAAAAAGAAGTAAAGTATTTAATAATTTAGAAAGCAGCTTAGGAGATATCGATATATTGATCGCTACATCTGCAAGATTTAGAAACAAAAATGTAAAACATATTAATCTTGAGGGTTTAAAAAAAATAGATTTTAGAAAAAAAATTGGGTTTTTATTTGGTTCAGAAGCATCAGGTTTGTCAAATAAAGAAGTTAGTTATGCAAATTACACTTTACAAATACCTACAAACATAAATTTTAAATCTTTAAATCTATCCCATAGTCTTATAATTATTGCGCAATTCATCTCAAGTTTATTAAATTCCAAATCTAGTCAATTTAAAAAGTCAAAAAAGGTAAAGAAAGCATCTAAAAAAGAAATTCAAGCGATGATAAATTTATGCCTAAATAATCTAAATGAAATTAATTTTTTTAAACACAAAGAAAAAAAACCTATAATGCTTGAAAATTTAAGAAACATTTTTTATAGAATGGAACTTTCAGATAAAGAAACACGTATTTTATCAAGTGTATTTGCAAGTTTAGGAAAAAAACGTTGATTGACAAATAAGATGTTAAGTTTATAACCCATTTCACCAAATGACAAAAAGATTAAATTCTAAACATAAAATTGATAGAAGACTGAAGGTTAACCTTTGGGGAAGACCAAAAAGCCCTTTCAATAAAAGAGCATACCCTCCAGGTCAACACGGACAATCTAAAAATGCAAAGCTATCAGACTACGGAACTCAACTTCAAGCTAAGCAAAAATTAAAATCATATTATGGAAACATAAATGAGCGACAATTCAGAAATGTTTACAGAAAAGCCATTATGAAAAAAGGGGATACTGCAGAAAATTTAATAGGATTACTTGAAAGAAGATTAGACTCAGTTATCTACAGAGCAAAATTTTCTAGTACAATATTTTCATCAAGACAGTTCATTAATCATGGACATGTAAAAGTGAATGGAAAAAAAGTAAATATTTCAAGCTATCTTTTAAGCGAAGAAGACACTATCGAAATTAAAGACAAATCAAAACAATTAGCTATCATTGATATAGCGTTAGCTAACAAAGAAAGAGATATTCCTGAATATTTGCAAGTAGATGAAAAGAAAAGAACAATTAAATTTGTGAGAACACCAAAATTTGAAGAAGTTCCTTATCCTGTCGTTATGGAGCCGAACTTAGTAATCGAATATTACTCTAGATAATATTATTTTTTATACCCTATACCTTTTTCGTCAAAAACTTTTTTAAGTTCACCGTTCTCAAACATTTCTTTGATGATATCACATCCACCGATGAATTCTTTTTTTATATAAAGTTGAGGGATCGTTGGCCACTCACTATATATCTTAATACCTTCACGAATTTTTTGATCTTTTAATACGTCAACACTTTGATATTTAACTTCTAAAATTTTTAAGATGTTAGAGACAGCCATTGAGAAACCACACTGCGGAGCTTCCGGACTACCTTTCATAAATAAGCAAACATCGCTGTTGTTTATCGAATTTTCTATCTGTTCTTTAACTTGTTGATCCATTAATTTTCCTTTGTCTTAAGCGCTAGAGCATGAAGTTCGTTTCCCATTTTTCCTTTAAGAGCATCATACACCATTTTATGTTGTTGCACTTTATTTTTACCTTTAAATTGAGACGAAGTCACTGTGGCGGAATAGTGGTTCCCATCTCCAGCTAGATCTTGAATATCAATCAAAGCATCAGGAAATGCTTCCTTAATCATTTTTTCAATTTCTTTTAAATCCATTGCCATAATTAACTCATGTATTTATATAGCCAACCTTTATAAAATTCTGTCACCTTGTCCACTGTAAAAGTTGGCTCATCATTTATGATAATCTCTTTATCTGTTGTTTCTCCCAGTAAATCAAAATGCACAGAGTTTTTCTTTAAAATACTCTCAACTTTTTTTTGATTATTTTTATCTACCTCAATAATATATCTACCTTGGTCCTCAGAGAAAAAATATTGATAAATATTTATTAAATCCTTGAACTTATTGAATTTAATTCCCTTACTGCCCGCTATACACATCTTTAAAGCACCAATCATTATTCCACCAAGAGATACATCATGGACTGATAATGCTAACTTTTCTTTAATAAGTTTAAGAATTGTTTCACCATTATTTTTTTCATTAAATAGGTTTATTTCAGGCGGTGGCCCTTTTCTTTCATCCAAAATTATTTTAGCAAAGACGCTTTGATCTAAACTGCCTTCTGTTTTTCCAATTACTAAAACTAAATTCCCTTTTGATTTAAAACTCATACTCATCAAATTTTTATAATCTTTTATTAAACCAACACCACCAATTGTTGGAGTAGGTTTGATACCTTTGTCTTTTGTTTCGTTGTAGAATGACACGTTTCCTGAAACAACAGGAAAATTTAGATACTTACTTGCCTCATTAATTCCGTCAGTACATTCAACAAATTCCCCCATATTTTCTTTTTTCTCTGGATTTCCAAAGTTTAAACAATTTGTTATTGCTATAGGTTCAGCTCCAACTGAAACTAAATTTCTCCACGCCTCACAAACTACTTGTTTTCCTCCTGTAAATGGATGCGCATAACAATAGGAAGCAGATGAATCAACAGAAGACGCCACTGCTTTTTTGGTACCATGTACTCTTACGACACCTGCATCACCACCAGGTTTTTGAATTGTATCTCCCATAACAGTGTGATCATATTGTTCCCATATCCATTGTTTAGAACAAATATTTGGATTAGAAATCATTTTTTTTATTACATCGTCAAATTTTAATTTTTTAAAATCATTATTTGAAAATTTAATCTTTTGAGGAAGTTTAGTTTTTTTCCAAGGTCTATCATACATTGGAGCCTCATTTGCTAAAAATTTAATTGGTACATTTGCTACTTTTTCTTTTTCAAAATAAAGTTCAATATTTTTGGAGTTAGTTGTTTTTCCTATTACCGCAAAGTCTAAATTCCATTTATCAAATATTTTTTTTGCACTATCTTCTTTACCATTTTCTAAAACTATCAACATTCTTTCTTGGCTTTCAGATAACATAATTTCATATGGAGTCATTTTTTCTTCTCTGCAAGGAACTTTATCTAAATGTAACTCAATTCCCAAATTTCCTTTTGATGCCATTTCAATACTTGAAGAAGTTAAACCTGCTGCACCCATATCTTGTATTGCAATAATCGATTTATCAGACATTAATTCTAAGCAAGCTTCTAAAAGAAGTTTTTCAGTAAAAGGATCTCCAACTTGGACGGTAGGTTTTTTTTCTTCAATTTTGTCATCGAATATTGCTGACGCCATACTTGCTCCATGAATACCATCTCTTCCAGTTTTCGATCCAACATAAATAACTGGTTTGTTTATCCCTGCAGCTTTTGAGTAAAAAATTTTATTTTTATTTACCAAACCTAAAGTCATTGCATTTACTAAAATATTTCCGTTATAAGATTGATCGAAGCAAGTTTGGCCAGCAATAGTTGGAACTCCGATACAATTCCCATAGCCTCCAATTCCTTTAACAACCCCTCTTAACAAATTTTTAGTTTTTTTATGTTGTGTTGAGCCAAAATGAATTGAGTTTAAGTTTGCTATAGGTCTTGCGCCCATTGTAAAAACGTCTCTCATTATCCCACCAACACCTGTTGCGGCACCTTGGTAGGGTTCTATAAACGATGGGTGGTTATGACTTTCAATTTTAAAAACTATTGCATCGTCATCTCCAATATCAATCACACCAGCATTTTCACCTGGGCCCTGAATTACTTTTTTACCCTTAGTATTTAATTTCTTTAAATGTAATCTTGAAGATTTATAAGAACAATGTTCATTCCACATTGCTGAAAAAATTCCAAGTTCGGTTAAATTTGGAACACGTTTTAATAAATCACAAATTTTTTGATATTCATCAGGCTTAAGACCATGTTCTACAGCAATTTGTTCATTAACTTCCATTATTTCAAATTTCTAATTAAATTTTCAAAAAATTTTGAACCGTCTTCACCGGACAAATATTTATCTATCATTCTTTCAGGATGAGGCATCATTCCTAAAATATTTTTCTTTTCATTAAATATTCCTGCAATATTTTTTATTGCACCATTTGGATTTGACATATCATCTATTTTTCCATCAGAGCTACAATAGTAAGCTGCAATTTGGTTGTTATCCTCTAATGACTTTAATTCGTCTTCGCTACAAAAATAGTTACCTTCATTATGAGCTATATGAAGTTCTAA
>CACLWW010000008.1 GCA_902610755.1 uncultured Pelagibacteraceae bacterium
CCCACTCAGTCCAACAACCAGGAGGAATGGGTGATAAAAGTGGGGGCGAAAGAAAATTTGTTTCACACTTATCTAGGGCGGCAGTCGCTGTTGGAATAGCTGCTGTTTTTATTGAAACGCATCAAGATCCAGATAATGCTCCTTCTGATGGTCCAAATATGGTTCCATTGAATGAAATGGACAGTTTGGTAAATAAATTACTTGAGATTGATAAACTAATTAAAAACTAAATTATTATTTAATGTCAAAAATTACAAAAGTAGTTTCAAGGCAAATATTTGATAGTAGAGGCATACCAACAATCGAAACAGAAATATTCTGTGGAAAGGTTTCTTCAAAAGCCATTTGTCCTTCAGGCGCATCGACTGGTTCATATGAAGCATTTGAAAAAAGGGATGTAAAAAATAAAAAGTATTTAGGAAAAAGTGTTTTTTCTGCTGTATCAAATGTAAATAAAATAATTTCCAAAAAAATTATAAATAAAAATGTTCATAATCAAGAACTGATTGACTCAATTCTTATAAAATTAGATGGAACAAAGCAAAAAAATAAAATAGGTGCAAATGCAATTTTATCTGTTTCTATTGCTGTTAAAAAATTATCAGCAAAGATGAAAAAAATACCATTGTATCAAAACTTTTTGATTAAAAAAAATTTTAAGTTACCTTTTCCACTTATGAACATCATCAATGGGGGTGCGCATGCCAATAATGGTTTGAAAATTCAAGAATTTATGATTAGACCAGATAAAGCGAGGACTTTTAGTGAGGCAATGAATATTTGTTTTTTAGTAATACAAAGCTTGAAAAAATTACTTATCAATAAAAATTTATCTACATCTGTCGGAGATGAAGGTGGCTTCGCCCCGATGATTTCAAAAAATGAAGAGGCATTAAAATTAATTTCGAATGCTATAGAAAAGGCAGGTTTTGTTAACGGAAGAGATGTGTCAATATGTTTGGATGTTGCTGCAAATGAACTTTTTAAAAATAATAAATACGCAATAGATTCAAAAAAATATATCTCATACCAAAATACAATATTGTTCTATTCAAAAATAATTAAAAGATATAAAATAAAATCTATTGAAGATCCTTTCGCAGAAAATGATTGGAAATCATGGTCTGAATTGCATAAAAAAGAAAAAAAAATACAGATCGTAGGTGATGATCTTTATGTAACTAATCTTCAAAGATTGAAAAAGGGTTTTTTATATCAATCATCGAATTCTATTTTAATTAAGTTAAATCAAATAGGTACAGTTTCTGAGACCTTAGATGTTATAAGATTTGCCCAAAATATTGGTTATACTACTATCATTTCTCATAGATCAGGCGACTCAGAGGATACATTTATATCTGATTTAGCAGTTGGAACTAATTCAAATCAAATAAAAACTGGCTCATTATGTAGATCAGAAAGGGTTGCAAAATTTAATCAGTTATTGAGAATAGAAGCTGACCTTATAAAAAGTAATAATATGGCTAAATTGAAATGATAAATGTTATTAAAAAAAATATTATATTCATACTTCCAATAATATTAATTATTTATGTTTCTTTAAATTTACTTGGTGGTAACAGAGGTTTATTTGCGTATCTAGATAAAAAAGATCAATTTGAAAATCTTTTAAAGAAAAAACTGTTTTTAACTAATGAAATAACAAAGGTGAAAAAAATTAATAGTCTAATTGGCGAGAATTTAGACAAAGATTATCTTGAAATTTTAATAAGGGACAAATTTGTAGTTGGAAAAAAAGGTGAGAATACCTATATTATTGAAAATGAATAAAGTAAGACATCCAGAAAAACAAAAAAATCAAATCAATCCAATTAAAAAAAAACCAGCTTGGATTAAGTCAAAACTTTTAAACAGTAAAGAATTTTTTCTTACAAAAAGTATAGTCAACCAACAAAAATTAGTTACAGTTTGTGAGGAAGCAAATTGTCCGAATATTACTGAATGTTGGAGCAAGAGACATGCAACTTTTATGATTATGGGGGACACTTGTACAAGAGCCTGCGCTTTTTGCGATGTTAAAACTGGAAGACCAGAAAAATTGGATCCTTTTGAACCAAAAAAAATAGCCTTGGCGGTTAAAAGATTAAACTTGCGTCATGTAGTAATCACCTCTGTTGATAGAGATGATCTGAAAGATGGTGGCTCAAATCATTTTTATGAAACTATCAAGTCTACAAGAGAAGCTAATCCAGAAACAACAATTGAAGTTTTAACTCCTGATTTTTTAAGAAAGGGAGAAGCCTACAAAAGAGTTTTGGAAGCAATGCCAGATGTTTTTAATCATAATATCGAAACTGTTCCAAGTTTATACTTAAAGGTAAGACCTGGATCTAGATATTTTTCATCTCTTGAACTATTAAAAAACGCTAAACAAATAAATCAGGAAACTTTTACCAAGTCTGGAATAATGGTTGGTATGGGTGAAACAAAGGATGAAATTTTACAAGTTATGGACGATTTAAGATCTGCTAATGTTGATTTCTTAACAATCGGACAGTATTTACAACCATCTGTTAAGCACTTTCCACTTCAACGATACTATAATCCAAGTGAATTTAAAGATTTAGAAGTTATCGCTAAAGCAAAAGGTTTTCTATTAGTATCTTCGTCTCCACTAACAAGATCGTCTTATCATGCAGACGAAGACTTTGCAAAATTGAAAAAAAATAGAATAACTTCTAATGCCAAAAGCTTCGATAAAGAGAAACATTAATTGTTCCAAAAAAGATTTAATCGATCTTGTTCTCAATATTAAAGAATACCCAAAATTTATTCCATATTGTTTAAATGCTCAAATATATAAAGATGTATCTGAGGGTAATTTTCAGTATATCGAAGCTGATTTAACAATTGGCAAAGGTCCTTTTAAAGACACATATAAAAGCGATGTTAAATTTGATAAAAAAGAGAGCATTATTTACGTAAAAAATATTGAAGGACCTTTAAAATATTTAGAAAATAAGTGGAAATTTGATCAAAAAGAAAATTTTACAGAGGTAACTTTTGATCTTGATTTTGAATTGAAAAATAAATTTTTAAATATTTTCATGAATAAATCATTTAAATACGGTCTTGATAAAATTGCTGACGCGTTTCAAAATAGGGCAGAAGAACTATTTAATAAAGTTCAGTAGATTATCTACAACTGCTTTTGCACTTGCTGTTTGAATAGATCTTCTTGTCTTATTTGGAAACAAATATCTATAAACATTAATTTTGTCTTTGTAATTTATTCCAATAAAGACGAGTCCAACTGGTTTTAACTTAGAGCCCCCCTTAGGTCCAGCTATTCCAGTAATAGACACATTTATTTGACTTTTGCTTATTTTTGCTAAATTTTTTACCATACTTAGGCAACATTCTTTACTTACGGCTCCAAATTTATTAATTATTTTTTTTGGAACTTTAAGAATTGAACTTTTCGAAGCATTTGAATAAGTAACAACACTTAAATTAAATACCTTCGAAGCTCCATTTATCGACGTTATAGATTGGGCAAGTAATCCACCAGTACAAGACTCAGCAAAACTAATCTTTAACCTTTTCTTTTTTAATTTTTGAATTAATTTTTTAAATCTGACCATAAAAAATTATACAAATATACAATACTATTAACGTGAAAAAACCCGCTATAAGATCATCCAAGATAACACCAAAACCATTTTTTATGTTCCTATCCACATAATTAATCGGATAAGGCTTTAGAATATCAAAAAAACGAAAACCAATAAATGACAAAAAAACCATAATAAAAAAAAAGGTATTCGATACAGATCCTTCATTAAAAATTATATAAAAAAATAGAATTGGAATAGATTGACCTAAAAATTCGTCAATTACAATTTCCTTTGAATCTATTTCTGTAAATTCACCTTCTAAACTATTAATCATCCAAACTGAGTAAATAAATAAAAAAAAGTTAATTAGTATTAATAAAATATAATTTAACTTAATTGTGTAAAAGAAACAATATATTGAAGCGGTTACAAAAGAAGCAAAAGTTCCTGGAAAATATTTTACTAGACCAATCCCAAACATCGTGACTATAAGTTTTCCAATTTTTTTATTCATATTTATAAACTGAGGATATCACTTCACACGCAATAGCCTTTTCTTTTCCTATCACACCAAGTTTTTCTGCGGTTTTACCTTTTATATTAATTTGGTTTTTTTTTATATTACATAATTTAGATATCATCGAAATCATTCTTTTTTTATATTTACTAATTTTTGGAGCTTGCGTTATTATATTTATATCTAAATTATTTATGAAAAACTCATTTTTTTTAATTTCTTTAATAACTTTGCTCAACAAAATGGTCGATCTAATATTCTTAAATTTAATATCTTGATCTGAAAATTTTTGCCCTATATCACCTTTTCTGCAAGCACCAAGAATCGAGTCAGTAATTGCATGGAGAACAGGATCACCATCAGAGTGTCCTAATGTTCCTAATTTTGAATTAATTTTGAGACCACCTAAGTACATTTTTTTATTTTTTACTAATCTATGTACATCAAAACCTATACCAAAATAATATTTTAAGTTTTCTTTGATGTCATTTTTAGTTGTAATTTTAATATTTTTTTCTTCACCTTTTACCATTTTAATTCTATTTGAATTATTGGTAAATAATGAAGCATCATCAGTAATTTTTGAATTTTGCTTTTTTTGAAGATCATATATTTTTTTAAAATTAAAAGCTTGCGGCGTTTGTGATAAAAAAACCTTATTGCGATCTAAATTTAAAATCTTTTTATTTTTAATTATTTTAATGGAGCTAGTAGTCTTCAGAACTGGGATAACACCATCAAATTTTTTAAGATTTTTTAAGAGTTTATTTACTAATTTTATTGAAAAGTTTGGTCTTGCAGCATCATGTATCAATACATTTTTGGGTTTAAATTTGGATAGATATTTCAAAGATAGTCTCGAAGAATCAGCTCTAGAATTTCCCCCTTCAATAAAGTGTACTTTATTGTTGTTCATTTTTTTTATGTATTTTTTATGACTTTTATTGATTGCAACAACGATTTTTGAGAATTTTTTTGACAAAACTGCCTTATTTATAGAATGATTAATTAGTATATCACCTTTATATTTAATGTATGGTTTTGGTATTTTGGAAATAAATCTATTACTATTTCCAGCAGCTAATATTATAAAACAATTACTCATATATTATGATGATTTTTAAAGTACTACATTATTATGCTTAAATTTATAAGAAAAAATATTTTTATTATTGTAATATTTATAATTACACTATTTATAGGTTTTTTAACATTTTTAACTTTCATTGATAAGAGCTTTATCGAACTTACAGACGAGAATTTACAATATTTATTAGTATCAAATATTTTATTATTACTAGTTTTTTTCTCCATGATTTTTATTGAAATTAAAAATTCTATCAAAAATGAGATAGCAATAGAGGGGTCAAGAGCAAATAGGAAATATATAACTTTTTTCTCTTTATTCACATTAATACCATCTATTTTGATATCTGTTTTTTCTTTATTTTTATTTTCTTTTGCGCTTGAAAAATATTTTGATAAAAAAATCACTACTGCTGTTAGTAACTCTTATCAATTAGCTGTAAGTTATGTTAGTACAGTTAGAAATAAAGTTGAGTCTGATATTGTCTTGGCAGCTTTTGATTTAAATAAAAACGTTTCTATTTACAATGAAAATAAACAAAGGTTTGAAAATTATTTAAATTCACAAAAAATAGTAAGAAAATTAGATGCAATCTTTCTAATTGATAATACAGGTAAGTTGCTTATGTCAACTGATAAAAGTGAAATCCGATATATGCCACCAACCACAGAACAATTAAAGATGGTACTAAATGATGAAAGACCATTAAAGATATTAAATGCGTATAAAAACACCTCTGCAGCATTAATGAGATTGGCAAACTTTGATAATACTTACATTTATATAATAAAATATTTGGACCCAAAAATTTCTCAATATTTAACTGAGTCAAGTGAGGCTTTAGATTTTTATTATACTGTTCAGGACAAAAGAACTGGCATTAAATTTTCATTTGCTATTATTTATATAATAATAGTTACTCTCCTTTTATTCTTGTCAATTTCTATAGCAATTAGATTTTCGTCAAGATTCTTTTTGTCTATAAACAACTTGATTTCAGCATCGACTAATATTGGAAAGGGAAATTTAGATTCAAAAGTTCCAGAAATTAAAACTGATAAAGAATTAGAAGTTCTAAATAAAAACTTTAATCAGATGATTGATAGATTGAAGTATCAACAAAACAAACTTATTGCTAATGAAAGACATGAAGCATGGGAGAGTGTCGCCAGAAAAATTGCACATGAAATAAAGAATCCCCTTACACCGATACAACTCATTATAGACAGCCTTAAAAAAAAATATTCAGAACTATTTGATGAAAAAAATAAAGAGTCATTTTTGGAAAAAATTAAAACGATCAACAAACAAATTAAACTTATTGAGAAACTTGTAAATGAATTTTCTGACTTTGCAAGAATGCCAAAACCTATATTTAAAAAAAATGAACTAAACAAAATTATTAAGGATACTATTAATTTAATGAAAACTAATGATAAGGATATAACTATTCATTTGAATTCAGAAGAAATCCATTATGTAAAAAGCGATATTGAACAATTAAATAGAGTTTTTATTAATTTGTTTAAAAATTCAATAGAAAGTCTTAAAGAGAAACATGAAAAAATGGGTGATTTTCAAAAGAAAATCGATGTAGAAATTCAATTAATAAATGACTATATAAACATTGTAGTACAAGATAATGGTACAGGTTTTACAAATAAAGACCCTAAAATTTTATCAAAACCTTATTTTACTACTAAAAAAGAAGGTAGCGGTTTAGGTCTATCTATTGTAGAAAAAATTTTGAACGATCATAATGGATTTATTGAATTTATCTCACAAAAAGGTGGAGCAAAAATAAAAATTTTGTTACCGAAATATGTCAACTGAAATTTTAATAATTGATGACAATCCAGATATAAGAAATATCCTTAAGGATTTAATTTCTGATGCAGGATATGAAACTAGAATTGCTGCAAACTATAATCAAGCATTAAAAGAAATAGATAAAAAATTACCAGATGTTGCAATTATAGATGTGAAACTTGATAAAGGAGACAACGATGGCATTGAACTTTTAAGTCATATAAAAAAGAAGAATAAAGATATCCCAGTAATAATTATTTCAGGGCACGCAAATATCGAAATGGCCATTAAATCTCTTAAATCTGGAGCTTTTGAATTCTTAGAAAAACCTTTCGATGAAGAAAGATTAATGAACTTTGTCAAAAGAGCTGTAGAAAACTTTAAATTAAAAAATGAAAACAAAGTTCTTGAAACTAAACTATTTCACTCATTTGATTTGATAGGAAATAGTCAAAATATTGAAAAAATAAGAGAACAAATAGAAAAGCTTTCCAATTCTGAAAGCAGAATATTCATATATGGACCAACTGGCTCAGGTAAAGAATTGATAGCAAGAAAAATTCACAAACTATCAAAAAGAAATAAAGGTCCATTCATCATTTTAAATGGAGCACTATTAGATGTTAAAAAATATGAGTTAGAACTTTTTGGAGAAGAAAAAGATAATGGCTCAATTACATATGGTTCTCTTGAAAAAGCTTCTGGGGGAACTCTGTTAATAGATGAAATTTCTGAAATACCTCTTGAAACGCAATCAAAAATATTAAGAGTTTTGATTGATCAAAAGTTTAAAAGAATCAACAGCAATCACGATATTAAAGTAAACGTGAGAATAATTTGTACATCTAGTAAAAATATTAATAGCGAAACTCAACTTGGTAATTTCAGGGAGGATTTATTCCATAGATTAAATGTTTTTCAAATTAGTATCGAACCATTAAGCAGTAGAGTTAGTGATATACCTCTTTTAATTGAATATTTTTCAAAAACTATATCAAAAGCATATAATCTTAAGGACCTCAATATTGATAAGGAAGACTCATATTTAATTAATCATCATTGGCCCGGCAATGTAAGAGAGTTAAGAAATCTGATAGAAAGAATTGCTATATTGTCAAATAATGACCAGAGTAAAATTAAGACAATCATTAAGGAGTCTATAAAACAGGGAGGCTTAGAAACAGTTAAAGATAATAACTTATCTGTTCCATTAAAAGAGGCTAGAGAAATCTTTGAAAAAGAATATTTAACAACTCAATTAAAAAAATTTGGTGGAAATATTTCAAAAACAGCAAAATTTGTAGGAATGGAAAGATCTGCTCTTCATAGAAAATTAAAAGGTTTAGGCGTTAAGGACTTAAATTAATGAATATAATAATTTGTGGAGCAGGTAGAGTAGGATATACGATCGCTAAACTTCTCAGTGAACAGGACCATTCTATTACAGTTATAGATCAATCTAGTGAAGATATTCAAAAGATTAATGATGATCTGGATGTTAAATCTATAGTGGGCAAAGCCACATATCCATCGGTACTTGAAAAAGCCAACGCAGAGGATGCTGATATGATAATTGCAGTTACAAGAAACGATGAAATTAATATGCTAATTTGCCAAATTGCTTTTTCAATCTTTAAAATAGGAAAAAAAATTGCAAGAATTAGATCACAAGATTATTTAAATCCGAAATTTTCTTTGGTTTACAACAAAGAAAATTTGCCTATTGATGTTATAATCTCTCCAGAAGTCGAAATTGCTAAGTCAATACAAAGAAAATTAGAAGCACCAGGAGCTATTGACAATGTACCTTTCGCAGATAATAAAATACGTTTACTTGAAATTGATGTAAATGAAAAATGCCCCTTAATCAATATTGAGCTGAACAAAATTACTAAAAAGTTTCCAAAACTTGAAGCAAATATTTTGGGAGTTGTCAGAGAAGAAAAATTTATCATTTTAAAAAAAAACGACGTTTTAAAACTTTATGACAAAGCTTATGTAATAATAAATTCATCTCAAATGCAATTAACATTAGATGCCTTTGGTCATAATGAAAAAATTTCTAATAAGTTTTTGATTATTGGTGGTGGAAATATAGGTTTCAATTTAGCAAAAAATCTTGAAAATACTCTTGAGTCCGCAAGAATAAAGATAATTGAAAAAAATAAAGACAGAGCTGAGTATATTGCCAATGAACTCAATAACTCACTAGTTATTAATGGTAATGGACTTGAAGAAGACGTTCTCAAAGAAGCAAATATAGACGACTCAGAAACAGTTTTAGCTTTGACAAATGATGATGAGGACAATTTAATGGTTAGTGTTTTGGTCGAAAAATTTTCAAAAGACAAAAGAACAATGGCTTTAATTAATAAACCAAATTATTCAATACTTCAGTCTTCGTTAAAAATAGATGACTTAATTGACCCACGAATGAATACAGTTTCAAGTATACTTAAACATGTCCATAAGGGTACAATTGAAACTGCCTACAGTATTTCAAATGGTGACTATGAGGTAATTGAGGCAGAGATAATTGATTCTTCAGAGCTTATTGATAAAGAACTTAAAAATTCTAATCTTCCTGAAAATATTAGAATCGGAGCGGTGTTAAGAAAGAATGATATAATTATTCCGACATCAAAATTCGTTTTTAAAAAAAAAGATATTGTTGTTTTCTTAGCAAAAAGAGATCAGTTACCGGTTGTAGAGAATTTATTTAGAATAAGTTCAATTTAGATGTTAAATTTTTCGCAATTTTATCTCGGAATTTTTTCTTTATTTATATCTTTCTTATCTTTTTTGAATATTGTTTATTGTTATTACTTTGATCTATTTTTAGATATAGGGAGTTTCTTTTTCGTCTTTCTAATTACTCTTTTTTTTGGTTCTTTAGTTTTTTTTAAAAAAAAAAATTTAAAAAAAACCTCCATATTTGAGAAAATTTTAACAGTTGTAACTGGATATCTGATAATACCAATATTATTAGCAATACCTTATTTTTTAATTTTAAATAATTTGAGTTTATTTGATGCTTACTTTGAGTCTGTCTCGGGATTTACCTCTACTGGTTTTACAATATTTGAAAATATTAAACATTTAAATCAAAGCTTAATTTTGTGGAGATCATCTTCACAATGGATTGGTGGGTTATATTTTTTGATTTCATTAATTTTGTTAATAGATATTTTTGACAATAATTTAAAAAGATCACTTACAAATTTTATTTCATTCAGTAGCAGCGAAACGTTAAAACAATCTTTAAAGATAAGTTTTATCTACTTTATTCTTACAACCCTAATATTCATTTTGTTGTCTATTTCAGGCATAAGGATTTTTGACTCTTTTAATTTATCTTTGACATTAATTTCATCCGGTGGTTTTTTACCAGATAACAATCTTAGTTTAATTATTGATGGTAAATTCCAACAAATAATTCTCTCAATTTCAATGCTGTTATCTTTTTTTAGTCTTTTTTTGCTATATAACTTGGTTTTTTTTAAAAAGAAAAATATTAATTTTTTGTTTGAGGATGTTTATCTCCTATTTTACCTCTTATTTTTAGCTACGATATTTTTTATTTTTTTTAATACAACAAATGATTACTCATTACTTTTCTTATCAATCTGCAGCTCTATTTCCAATATTGGATTTTCTTTAGAAGTGCCTCAAAATCTTACATTCATTTTTATAATTCTAATAATAATTGGTGGTTCTTTCTTTTCTACTAGCTCTGGGCTAAGATTTTCTAAACTTTTTTTGCTTTTTAGGTTTTCAATTAATGAACTTGTATCTCATGCAAAGCCCAAAAATGTTTATTCTAACAAACTACCATTTTTTAATATTAATTTGGAGATTGAGGATTTTAATAAATATTTTTTATCAGTTGTAATATTTGTAATTTCTTTAAGTATTTTATCATTGTTCCTCACAATTTCTGGAATAAGCAGCGAAGTATCTTTCAAATTGTCAATTCTAACCCTTATGAATACAGTCAATTCTACACTGACAAATCTGGAAAATTTTAATTTTTATGAGTTGAGTGTTTTTTCTAAGTTTTCTTTAATTCTCTTTATGATGATCGGTAGAGTTGAATTATTATCAATTCTAATTATTATGAAAAAATTCTTTTTTAAAAGTTAATTAAGTAATATATAGTAACTTCTTTGCGCCCTTAGCTCAGCTGGATAGAGCAACGGTTTTCTAAACCGTGGGTCGGAGGTTCGAATCCTTCAGGGCGCGCCAGTATTCTACCTGTGGTTGATAATAGATTTTAATAAGCTTATTTATTAAGTCAATTTGCACACCAAAGACAGTTGATCAATTTTTATTAAAGTGCTTAAATTAAACAATTCAAAAATAATTTTGAATTAATTTGTTAACAAATAAATAACTAAGAGGAAAAATATGTTTAAACATTTAAAAAAATTGACTTCTTTATTTGCTATGATCGCTGTTCTGTTTGCATTTACAACAGAAGCAATGGCTAAAAAGTCAAAAACTCTAAAAAACACTCAAAAGAAGGGTTTTGTTAGATGTGGTGTTTCTCAAGGTCTTCCTGGATTTTCAAATGCTGATGCATCTGGAAATTGGACAGGTATCGACGTTGACGTATGTAGAGCAGTAGCAGCTGCTGTACTAGGTGATGCTAACAAAGTTAAGTTCACTCCATTAAGTGCGAAAGAAAGATTTACTGCACTTACTTCAGGTGAAATTGATGTACTAGCAAGAAATACTACTTGGACACTTTCTAGAGACGCTGACATTGGTCTTACTTTCGTAGGTGTAAACTTTTACGATGGTCAAGGTTTCATGGTTAGAAAAAGCTCTGGAATTACGTCAGTAGATCAGTTTAAAAATGGTATCTCAGCTTGTACAAACATTGGTACAACAACTGAGCTAAATATGAGAGACTTCTTTAATTCAAGAGGAATCTCTTATGAGCCAGTAGCATTTGAAAAAGCAGACGAAGTCGTAGCTGCTTACGATGCAGGTAGATGTGATACTTACACAACTGATAAATCAGGATTAGCTGCTCAAAGAACTAAAATGAAGAATCCAGATGAACACATTGTTCTTCCAGAAACTATTTCTAAAGAGCCTTTAGGACCAGTTGTAAGACAAGGTGATGCTGTTTGGGAAGATATCGTAAGATGGTCATTAAATACTATGATCGAAGCAGAAGAATACGGTATTACTTCAGCTAACGCAGATTCAATGAAAACTTCTGATAACCCACAAATCAAAAGACTTGTAGGTGCAGAAGGTGAAATGGGTGCTGCTTTCGGTTTAGATAACGAGTGGAACTTAAGAATTATTAAGCAAGTTGGTAACTACGGTGAAAGCTACAAGAGAAATATAGCTGACACAGGTATTTTACCAGATAGAGGTCCAAATCAATTATGGACAAAAGGCGGAATTTTATACGTTCCACCAGCAAGATAATTAATCTTAACATACTTAAAAAGGGCTAGATTTATCTAGCCCTTTTTTTTATTATACGCTCAAATGAACAATAAAATTAAACGAATTCTTCCCCAACTTTTAACCATCCTATTCGTAGTCTTTGTTTTTGGTTTTTTTACAATAAATGCACAAGTTAACATGGATAATAGAGGTATTGATTTTGGCTTTGGTTTTTTATCACAAGAGGCCTCATTCGATATGCAATTCACTTTACTTGATTATGATGGTCAAGACTCTTATCTTTGGGCTTATGTAGTAGCATTATTAAATACCCTTTTAGTATCTTTTTTGGGTATAATATTTTGTACTATTCTAGGCGTTGTAATTGGTGTTGCCAGACTATCGCAAAATTTTTTAATTAAGAATTCAGCAGCTTGGTATGTAGAGTTCTTTAGAAATATACCCTTATTATTACAAATATTCTTTTGGTATTACGCTGCATTAAGAGCATTACCTCTTCCTGAAAATGCTCAGCCTTGGTTCGGGGTAACCTATATGACTATTAAAGGTTATTACATTCCCTCAATGATTTGGGAAAATTTAAATGTATTTATGTCATGTTTGATAGCTGCAATAGTTGCTATTATTTTTATAAGAATTTATGCAAGAAAAATTCAAGAAAAAGAAGGTAAACAATTACCAGTTTTATATATATCGTTAGCTTTAATTACTATTTTACCATTACTTTCATTTTTAGTAGGGGGAGTAACCCTTGATTTTGAAATGCCGGTTTTAAAACAATTGGCACAAACATCTTTCATTTTTGAGGGTGGAATTGCATTACCACCTGAGCTGATAGCTTTAGTTTTAGCACTTTCGCTTTACACATCAACTTTCGTGGCTGAATGTGTACGAGCTGGAATTCAAGGTATTAGCAAAGGTCAAAAAGAAGCTGCTGCTTCAGTTGGTCTAACACCTAATCAAATTTTAAAATTAGTTATTATGCCACAAGCACTAAGAATTATTATTCCACCAACAACAAATCAATATTTAAATTTAACCAAAAATTCATCTTTAGCTGCTGCAATAGCATATCCAGATTTAGTTTTAGTTTTTGCAGGAACGGCTTTGATGCAAACAGGTAAAGCAATTGAGATTGTTGGTATTACGATGTTAACATATTTATCAATTAGTTTAGCAATTGCTGCACTAATGAATTGGTACAATAAACGAATAGAAATTAAGGAAAAATAAAAATGAATTTAAGTTTAAATAGAATTAAAAGCCAAAACCAAATGACCAATATTTACATTGGAAGTGCTTTATTAATCTTAAGTATCCTTGATGTGTTTTTAAATTCTTTTTTTAGAATTAATATTAGTGGTTCTTTGCCAGGAAATTTAAGTATTTTTTTCCCTCTAATTCTTGGTTTTTTAGGTTTGTCTTATTTAAGAACAGAATACAGTGGATATAAATTTTTAGACTCTCTTAATAAGAATATTAATACAACTAACTTCAATGCATTTCTTACACTATTTATAACTTTTGCTATTATAAAAGCTTTTCCTCCAGCACTAAGTTGGATGGTATTAGATGCTAATATTTCTGGCGACACGAAAGAAGCATGTACAGGCACAGGCGCTTGTTGGACCTACATAAAAGTTTGGTTCAAGAGATTTATGTATGGAATGTACCCTAATGAACTTCATTGGAGGATAAATTCTGCATTTTTATTAGTTATAGGACTTGGTTTTGTTGGTTACTTTTTTAAAGAAAATTTAAAAAAATACTTAGCTTTATATTATGTAGTGATCTATCCAATAATTGCTTTCCTAATAATCTATTATTTGATTTCAGGTGGATCATTTGGTTTAGTTTGGGTAGAAACTGGAGCTTGGGGTGGTTTATCTTTAACGTTTATTGTTTCATTTTTTTGTTTAATTTTCTGTTTTCCGCTTGGAATGATCTTGGCATTAGGAAGAAGATCTAATCTACCAGCAATAAGATACATTTCAGTTGGTTACATCGAATTTTGGAGAGGAGTTCCATTAATAACAGTATTATTTATGTCATCAGTAATGTTTCCAATGTTTTTACCTCAAGATTTCTTCATGAATAAATTAGTTAGAGTAATTATAGCTATAACTTTGTTTGAAGCAGCATATTGTGCTGAGGTTATTAGAGGTGGTTTACAAGCTTTACCTAGAGGTCAATACGATGCAGCGAAATCTTTAGGAATGGGATATTGGAAAATGCATATTTTTGTAATATTACCACAAGCTTTGAAATTGGTAATTCCTGGAATTGCAAATACATTTTTAGCATTGGTTAAAGATACGCCGTTAATATTTGTAGTTGGCTTAGCTGAGATTGCAGGAATGCTTGCTTTGGCTAAAACAAATCCAAAATGGCTTGGTTTTGCTATGGAAGGATATATTTTCGCAGCAATAATTTTCTGGATAATTTGCTATGCAATGAGCAAATATAGTTATAACCTTGAGGAAAAATATAAAACTGAAAGATAATGTCTAGCTCTATAATAAATATTGAAAACGTTAATAAATGGTTTGGCGATTTCCAAGTTTTAAAAGATATCAACTTAGAGGTACAAGCAAAACAAAAGATTGTAGTCTGTGGTCCATCAGGATCTGGTAAATCAACTTTAATAAGATGTATTAATAGATTAGAAGAGCACCAAGAAGGTAAAATTATTGTTGATGGAACAGAACTTAGTGAAAATACAAAAAATATTGAGCAAATAAGAGCTGAAGTTGGTATGGTTTTTCAACAATTTAATTTATTTCCGCACTTATCTATTTTAGATAACTGTACTTTAGCACCTATTTGGGTAAAAAAGATGCCAAAAAAGCAAGCAGAAGAACTTGCAATGCAACAATTAGAACAAGTTCAAATAGCTGACCAAGCACATAAGTTTCCAGGTCAATTATCTGGGGGTCAACAACAAAGATCAGCTATTGCTAGAGCTTTATGCATGCAGCCTAAGATAATGTTATTTGATGAACCAACCTCTGCGCTTGATCCTGAGATGATTAAAGAGGTTTTAGATGCAATGGTTAACCTTGCCAAAGGTGGTATGACGATGATCGTTGTAACTCATGAAATGGGATTTGCAAAAGAAGTAGCTGATGAGGTTATTTTTATGGACGAAGGTATGATAGTTGAAAAAAATACTACTAAAGAATTTTTTGCTAACCCAAAAAGTGACAGAACAAAACTTTTCTTAAGTCAAATATTATAAAATTTGCATGTCAGACATGCGAAAAATGTTGTATTTTCGTATATTTCTTAAAAGCAATTTAGAGCTTTTCTAATATTGTCAAGCCTCAAAATCACTCAAAAAAAATTTTTTTTCTGCTTGCATAAACCCTTAGGATAGAGTTCAATCTTGGTTTTTAAGAGGGGTCTTAATGGAGGATAATTTTAATAAACACTTAGGTAATAAACTTAAGTTAAGAAGACTGGCACTAGGTCTTACACAAACAAAAGTAGCAAAAGCAATCAACGTAACATTCCAACAAATTCAAAAATATGAAAAAGGCACAAATGGAGTAAGTTCTATAAGATTACTTCAATTGTCGAACTATTTAAAAGTTCCAATAAATTATTTTTTTGAAGATTTTTCAGAATACCTAATAAACGCTGATAAAATTAAAGAAGGTCACATGAACGTGAACTATAATTTTTTAGTTAAGGTATATTCTGAACTAACTAGCGATCAAAAAATAAAATTCAGCAAAAATTTACAATCACTTAACGTCGGAATTCAAAAGACTGGTTAATTTGGCTCCTCGGGCAGGACTCGAACCTGCGACCAATTGATTAACAGTCAACTGCTCTACCAACTGAGCTACCGAGGAATGTAAAAATCAAAACTTACTTTTTTTTTACTTGAAAACAACTCTTTTTTTTGGAGGTAACGCCCGGAATCGAACCGGGATACAAGGATTTGCAATCCTCTGCGTAACCATTCCGCCACGTTACCGATAAATCTGATTATAGAACAATTTATAAGATGTTTATATATGAAATATTCTATCAAATTCAATCAGAATTTGTTTATTGTTAAATACGTTTATTGAATTATAAACTATAAACACCAATGAGTTCAGAAAAATATACACATTCTAAAGTAGAAAATAAGATTTACTCTTATTGGGAAAAAAAAGGTCTCTTTAAACCCAAAAAAAATAAAAAAAAGTATTCTATTGTAATTCCACCTCCAAATGTCACTGGAAGTCTTCATATGGGTCATGCATTAAACAATACAATTCAGGATTTACTCATAAGATTTCATAGAATGAACAACTTTGAAACTTTATGGCAACCAGGGACAGATCATGCTGGAATTGCAACGCAAGCTTTAGTCGAAAGAAAACTTGAAAGTGAAAATATTGATAAACAATCAATTGGCAGAGAGGCTTTTATTAAAAAAGTTTGGGATTGGAAAAAGGAGTATGGAGATATTATTATTAATCAGCTTAAAAAACTAGGATGTTCATGTGATTGGTCAAGGAACGCCTTCACAATGGATAAAAACCTATCTGCATCAGTTATTAAAGTTTTTATAGATCTTTATAACAAAGGTCTTATTTATAAATCTAAAAAACTTGTTAACTGGGATACAGTATTAAAAACAGCTATATCTGATCTTGAAGTCGATCAAAGAGAAGTAAATTCAAAACTTTATTATATAAATTATCAAATTGAAAATAGTTCAGAATTTATAACTATTGCAACAACAAGACCAGAAACAATGCTAGGAGACACTGCAGTTGCCGTTAATCCTAAAGATGAAAGGTACACTAATTTAGTAGGTAAAAATTTAATTTTACCCATGACAGGGAGAAAAATAAAAATTATCCAAGATGATTATGCTGATCCAGAGCAAGGTTCTGGTGCAGTTAAAATTACTCCAGCACATGATTTTAATGACTATGATGTGGGTAAAAGAAATAAATTAGAGATAATAAATATATTCACAGAGGATGGGAAGATAAATGAAAATGCACCTAGTGATTATGTTGGTTTAGATCGGTTTGAAGCGAGGAAAAAAATATTAAATGATCTTGGAGATAAGCTTATTAAAGAAGAAAATATTAAGAATAAAGTTCCTTATGGAGATAGATCTAATTCTGTAATTGAACCTTATCTTACAGAGCAATGGTTTGCAGATGCAAAAAAATTATCAGTAAAAGCAAAGAAGATTGTAAAGAATAAAAAAACAAAATTTTTTCCTCCTAATTGGACAAAGACTTATTTCCAATGGATGAATAATATTGAACCTTGGTGTATATCAAGACAACTTTGGTGGGGACACCAAATACCAGCTTGGTATGGACCTGATAAAAAAATCTTTGTAGCATCAAATTATAGTGAAGCAAAAAAACTAGCCAAAAAAAAATATAAGAAAGATGTAGAATTAGTAAGAGATGAAGATGTTTTAGACACATGGTTCTCATCAGGATTATGGGCTTTTGCAACTCTTGGTTGGCCAAACAAAAATGAATATCTAAAAAAGTTTTACCCAACATCAGTTTTAGTAACAGGTTTTGATATTATCTTTTTTTGGGTTGCTCGTATGATGATGTTTGGAATGGAATTTTTAAATAAACAACCATTTAAAGAAATTTATGTTCATGCGTTGGTAAGAGATGAAAAAGGACAAAAAATGTCTAAGTCAAAAGGTAACGTAATTGATCCTTTGATATTGATAGATAAATATAGTGCAGATGCATTAAGGTTTACTTTGCTATCAATGGCATCACCTGGAAGAGATGTAAAATTGTCTGAAGATAGAGTTAAAGGTTATAGAAATTTCCTCAACAAGCTTTGGAATGCAAACAACTTTTTGGCAATGAATAAGTGTGATTTTTCAAAGTCTAAAAATGAGCCAAAAGCAAAATTAAATATAAATAAATGGATTATTTCAGAGTTAAACACGGTAAGTAAACTTATTGAAAAGAATATAAATGACTATAGATTTGATGAAGCAGCAAGAAATATTTATCAATTTGTTTGGCATTCATATTGTGATTGGTATGTAGAGCTATCTAAAACTATCTTAAATTCTAATGAAAAGTCGTCAATTTTAGAGGTAAAACAGACATTAAGTTATGTTTTTAAACAAATTTTAATTCTTCTACATCCATTCATTCCATTTATTACAGAGGAACTATGGTTAAAAAATAAGCTAGATAAACCAAAAAATTATCTAATGTTTGCTAATTGGTCGAATAAAAAAGCAAATAAAGATAAACAAACTAAGGAAGTGGAAAATATAATCAATTTGATAAGCCAACTTAGAGCATTTAAAAATGAATTAAATGTGAGCCCAGGTTCTTTTGTAGATATGTCTATTTCGACCCTATCTAAGAATGATCAGTTATTTATCAAAAAAAATCAAACAGTTTTAAAAAAACTTGGTAGAATAAATAGCTTTCTAGATACTGATAAAGATAAGGCATCAGCAAACTTAGTCATCAAAGGGGATATTTTTAAGATATATTTTGATCAATCAATAGATCTCTCTTTGATCAAAGAAAACCTTCTAAAAAGGCAGCAAAAATACCAAAGTGAGTTAGATGGGATATCAAAGAGACTTTCTAACAAAAGTTTTATAGAAAGAGCGCCAAAAAATATTGTTGATCAGGAAAAAAATAACTATAGTAATTTAAAAAAAGATATTGATAAAATATCAATCACTATAAAAGGTTTATAATGAAGAAATTTAATAAGAAGAAATTACCTAGTAGACATACATCTTTAGGACCGGATAAGGCTCCTCAAAGATCTTTTTATTATGCAATGGATTTGACCGAAAAAGATGTAGCAAAACCTTTTGTGGGTGTGGTTTCAACATGGAACGAGGCAGCTCCTTGTAATATTGCTTTAATGAGACAAGCACAATCAGTAAAAAAAGGAGTTCATCAAGCAGGGGGTACACCGCGAGAATTTTGTACGATTACTGTTACAGATGGAATAGCAATGGGTCATGAAGGAATGAAATCTTCATTGATTTCGCGAGATGTAATTGCAGACTCAACTGAATTAACTGTTAGAGGTCATTGTTATGACGCTTTAGTTGGTGTTGCAGGATGTGATAAGTCTTTACCAGGATTAATGATGGCAATGGTTAGATTAAATGTACCAAGTGTCTTTATTTATGGTGGTTCAATATTACCAGGTAGATTTAACGGAAAAGATGTAACAGTTGTTGACGTATTTGAAGGAGTTGGAAAATTTTCTTCAGGAAAAATGTCAGCACATGCACTGAGAAAACTAGAACTTAAGGCTTGCCCAAGTGCTGGAGCTTGTGGAGGACAATTTACAGCAAATACTATGGCATGTGTATCTGAAGCTATTGGATTAGCATTACCATATTCAGCTGGAACACCAGCACCATATACACAAAGAGATTCTTATGCTTTAAAAAGTGGTAAGGCAGTAATGAATTTATTGGCAAAAAATATCAGACCAAGAGACATTGTTACAAAAAAATCTTTAGAAAATGCCGCAACAATTGTTGCTGCAACAGGTGGATCAACTAACGCTGCTTTACATTTACCTGCACTAGCTAATGAAGCAGGAATTAAATTTGATTTAATGGATGTAGCTAGGATATTTAAGAAAACACCTTACCTTGCAGACTTAAAACCTGGTGGAAAATATGTTGCAAAAGATATGTGGAAAGCAGGTGGAGTTCCAATGCTTTTAAAAACTTTATTAGATGGTGGTTATATACACGGAGATTGTATGACAGTTACAGGCAAAACAATGAGACAAAATTTAAAAAACGTTAAGTTTAATAAAAATCAAAAAGTTATGAGAACACACAACCAACCATTGTCTCCTGATGGAGGTGTTGTTGGTTTAAAAGGAAATTTAGCACCCGATGGAGCAATTGTTAAAGTTGCTGGATTAAAGAAATTACAATTCACAGGTAAAGCAAGATGTTTCGATACTGAAGAAGCTGCTTATAAAGCAGTTAAAAATAAAAAATATAAAGACGGTGACATTATAATTATAAGATACGAAGGGCCAAAAGGTGGGCCAGGTATGAGAGAAATGCTTCAAACAACGGGAGCAATTTACGGACAAGGAAAAGGTGAAAAAGTTGCACTTATAACTGATGGAAGATTTTCAGGTGCAACGAGAGGATTTTGTATAGGTCATGTAGGACCTGAAGCATCAGTTGGAGGACCAATTGCCTTACTTAAGAACGGAGACATCATAGATTTAGATGCTAAGAAGGGTACAATTAATGTTCGTTTATCTAGAAAAGAATTAGCGAAAAGAAGAAAGAAATGGAAACCAAAGAAAATTAATTTTGGTAATGGAACACTTTGGAAGTATGCTCAAACAGTTGGTCCAGCTTATCTAGGTGCCCCTACGCACCCTGGAGCAAAAGAAGAGGTTAGAACATACGCTGATATTTAATGAAAATTAGACCAGTTATTCTATGCGGAGGAGCAGGTACTAGACTGTGGCCTAAAAAATCTAAACATCAAGCAAAACAGTTTATAGATTTTGGCGGTTGGACTTTAATTAACAAAACTTTTGAAAGGGTTAAAAGTAAAGTTTTTGACAATCCAATTATTAGCACTAATTCAAAATATCTTAGGGATGTAAAAAAGGCCTTAAAGAAAAGTAAAATTAAAAAATATAAGATTATTTTAGAACCAGCAAAAAAGAATACAGCTCCTGCAATTTTAGCATCAGCACTGATTAAAGATGTGCCGTATAATCAGCCTTTAATGTATTTTGCTGCAGATCATTTAATTGAAAAACCAAATAAACTAATCACAGCTATTAATAAGAATAAGTCAAATTTAGACGAAAAAAATGTATTTATTTTTGGAATAAAACCCACAAGCCCTTCTAGTGAGTACGGATATTTCATTACCAAGAAAAAAAAGAACATTAATAAAGTCACTAGATTTATTGAAAAACCAAAAGTATCTAAGGCAAAGCAAGTAATTAAACAAAAGGGATATTGGAATTCCGGGATGTTTTTTTTGAGAAAAGACTCAATTATTAATAATTTTAAGAAATATCAGCCTAATATTTTTCGAAACTGTAACAAAGCTGTAATAAAAGCTAAATATAAAAGCAATGTGTATTATTTAAACAAACAATCGTTTTCTAAAGCTACAGCAAAATCGTTTGATTACGCGATACTAGAGAAAACTAAAAATATCAATGCAATCAAGCTTGATATTCCATGGTCAGATCTAGGGAGCTGGAAAGAAATCTGCAAAATGTACGGAAAGATTAAAAACAGATATTTTAAAAAGAAAAACGTATTTCATAGACCATGGGGCAGCTACACAAACTTATTTAAAGGCAAAGAATTCTTAATTAAAGAATTGTATGTGAAATCTAAAGGTATTTTAAGTCTTCAAAAACATTTCCATAGAGCAGAACACTGGGTAGTTACTCATGGAATTCCAAGAATTACTTTAAATAAAAGTAAATTCTTAAAGAAACCTGGTGAAAATATTTATATTCCATTAGGAGCTGTTCATAGAATTGAAAATCCATTTAAAAAACCGGTAAAAATTATAGAAGCACAAATAGGCTCAATCCTTAAAGAAACAGATATTGTTAGATATCAGGATGTATATGGAAGAGTAAAATAATTATTTTACAAGAAAATTTATTTTTTTATTTGATTTACTTAAATGAATTTTTTTATATGAACCAAAATTATCTCCATCAATTTGAACAGGTATTAAATCATTTCCCTCAATGGTGATATTTTGAGAATAAGTAGTAATAACATTTTTGTTTTTACTTAAATCGCCATTAAAGATTATTAAAAATATGGAATATAATAAATTAATCCTTGTCAAATCCCTAAATATATAGGTTACTAATTTATCTTCAAAAATATTTGTTTTATTTATTTTATAATGCCCAGCATAATATTTGGTATTTGAGGACAGTATCCAATCTGCTTTATAAAATTGTCCGTCAAAAGTAACATTTAATTTTTTATTATTCATAAACAAGAAATATTGAAAACCTTTAATAACAAATATAATTTTACCAAGTAACTTTTTAATTTTTGAATTAATTGAATGGACAATTTTTGCATCCCATCCTATACCAGCCATTAAAAAGAAAAAACTTTCATTAATTTTTAGAAGATTAGAGGTTTTATAATTGTTAGAAACTAATACATCAACTATATCATCAACTTTTTTATTCATTGATAATTCAGCCTGAAGTAAATTTGCGGTACCAGCAGGTATATAACCTATAGCAAAATCGTCTTTAAAATTAAAATTATTTTTAATTAGTTCATTAATTGCAAAAGATACAGATCCATCTCCACCTGCTACAATTAATCGATCGTAATTTTTTTGATTAAAATCTCTAAAAATTTCTCTAGCCTGATTTATTGTTTTTGTCTCAAAATAGTCTACAGAATTTTTTTTTTTTAACTTAAATAAAACCCTATTTATGAATTTTAATTTTTTCCCAGAAGAAGAGTTTAGATTATAAATTAAACAATATAACATAATTATTCCTTAAAAAATTTTTAACAAATCTGTAACATTTAAATGAAATAAGAAATACATGATTCGTGTTACAGTTGTATTAAATAAAAATTTTTTATATGCCTAAAATACTTAAATACAAAAGTATATTTATTTCTGATTTACACTTAGGTACTAAAGGCTGTCAGGCAAATAAAATTTTAGAGTTTTTTAAAAACTCAAGATCCGAAAATCTTTATCTAGTAGGAGACATTATCGATGTATGGGCAATGCAAAAAAGTTTTTTTTGGCCCCAAGAACATAATGATGTAATTCAAAAAATTTTAAGAAAAGCAAGACATGGTACCAGAGTTTTCTATATAATGGGTAATCATGATGAAATGTTTAGAAAATTTATTCCACTGCATTTTGGCGACATTCATATGGTTAATAGAGTTATTCATGAAACAAACACTGGGAAAAAATATTTAGTTGTTCATGGTGATGCTTGGGATGGAGTAATGAAACATGCTAAATGGTTGTCTAAACTTGGATCAATAGCATATAATTTATTGTTACAATTTAATGTAATAATTAACTTTTTTAGAAGGTTAAAAGGAAAAGAATATTGGTCTCTTGCAAAATTTTTAAAGTATAAAGTCAAAAATGCAGTCAAATATATCGGTGAATATGAAAAGACTGTCTCAGATTATGCAAAAACAAAAAAATTTGATGGAATAATTTGCGGTCACATTCATCACCCTGAGGATAGAGATTTTAACGGCATAAATTATTTGAATTGTGGAGATTGGGTTGAATCTTGCACCGCATTAGCTGAAAATTATGACGGTAGTTTTGAAATATTATATTGGGACAAAATAAGAGAAAAATTTATAGACGCTGAGAAAGCAATTAAACCAATTAAAACTGAAGAATTAAAAAAAGCCTCATAGTTAATGAAAATTTTAATTGCTACAGATGCATACTTTCCACAAGTAAATGGCGTTGTTAGAACCCTTCATGAAACAGGTGAGATCTTAAAAAAACAAGGTCACAGTATAGAATATCTTACACCAGACTTATTTTTAACTTTCCCGATGCCAAAATATAATGAAATTAGACTATCAATTAATGTTTGGCCTAGAGTCGGTAGTTTAATAAAAAAAATAAAACCTGATGCAATTCATATCGCTACCGAAGGTCCTATTGGGACTATGACGAGAAGATATTGTTTAAAAAATAATCTAAAGTTTACTACCAGTTTTCATACGAGATTTGATAAATATATCAAACTATACTTTCCTATTATACCTGCAAAATGGGCTGAAAAATTTCTAGCAAACTTTCATAACAAAGCTGAGAGAATTTTAGTAACAACAGAGTCTATGAGAAAAGAATTAATAGATATAGGTATAGACAATAATAAAATGATTACTTGGACAAGAGGGGGAAATCATGGAGCTTTTAAGAACCCTAAAAAAATTGATTTACCTCACAAAAGACCAATTTGGATTTATGTTGGAAGAGTTGCAGTTGAGAAAAATATAAGAGCTTTTTTAGAATGTAATTTAGAAGGTACAAAAATAATAATAGGAAAAGGACCTGATTTAAAAAAATTAAAAAAAGAATTTCCTAAAGATATTTTTTTAGGAGAAAAAACAAATGGCGAATTAGCATCACATTTTGCATCTTCCGATGTTTTTGTATTCCCTAGTAAAACAGATACATTTGGAATTGTAGTTACAGAGGCTTTAAATTGCGGAACACCTGTTGCCGCGTATCCTGTCCCAGGTCCCAAAGATATATTTGAAGGATCTAAAATAAATTGTTTAGATAATGATCTTAAAGTTTCAGCCCATAAAGCTTTAAAAGTTGATAGAAATGATTGTCTTGAATTTGCAAAAAAATTCACTTGGGAAGAAACAGCAAAAATATTTTTTAATAATATTTCACCAAATCATTAGTTAATTATTTTTAATTTGTTTGCATTAAAAAGCGTAATGATGCAAAATTAACCAATCTAAATTTATGGAATATTTTGTCATTCTACTTATAGTTGTTATAATTTATCTTCTCTATTTACTTAATCAAAAAAAAAATAAGTCAATAAATACAGCTACAATAATCAATAAAAGAGAGGAAAAAACAAAAAGAGTAATTATTGATGAGCTTGAAGATCAGTTTTTTGCATTAAATAAATTTAACATAATTAAGTATGCTAATCCAAGTGCATTAAAAAGATTTGGAAGTAGTTTAGTTGATAAAAATATATCTTCTGTAATTCGAAAGCCAGAATTAATAGAAAATATTGAAAAAGCTATAGTTGAAAATAAAACCAAAAACATTGATATAGAAATAGACTTGCCATCATATCAATTTTATAAAATTTATATTATTCCTGGCCCAACTCATTTATTTACTGAACCAGATTCTGTTGTGTTATTTTTAAAAGATTTTACTGAAATTACAAAAGCACAAAAATTTAAAACTGATTTTGTAGCCAATGTAAGTCACGAATTAAGAACACCCTTGATGGCTATCAAAGGATCTTTAGAAACTATTGAAGGTCCGGCGGCAGCGGACGATAAAGCTAAAAAAAAATTTATGAAAATAATAACTGAACAATCAAATAGAATGGAAAATTTAATTAATGATCTTTTAATACTCACAAGAATTGAATTAGAAGAACATATAAGGCCAAACTCTTTAGTTAACATAAATGACCTTTTCAAAACAATTATTAGTAATTTTGAAATTATTTTAAAAAAAAAGAAATTAAATATTAATTTATCACTCGCAAATCCAACAATTGTTATTGGAGATGAAAAAAAATTACAAACTGTTTTTTCAAATCTTTTAGACAATGCAATAAAGTATTCAAACGAAAACAAGTCTATTTTTATATCAAGCAAAATTAGTGATGGCAAATTGTTAGAAAAAAATTTTATGATTAGTATTAAAGATGAAGGTGTTGGTATTCCTCAAAGATATATTTCTAGAATTACAGAAAGATTTTTTAGAGTAGACCTTGAACAAAGTAACAAGGTTGGTGGAACTGGTTTAGGATTAGCTATTGTTAAACATATAATTACTCAACATCGTGGACACTATGAGATTCTAAGTGAGGAAAACCAAGGAACTGAAATTCAAATTTATTTACCAGTGAAAACTTAAATTTAAAAAATATTATATTGTAATAGTTTTAGAAGGTTTTTTTAACAATTCTTTACTTGATTTATGTTAATCTTTTAATTAATTTTTTATATGGTTAAAATATTCAAAAATATTTTGATTTTTGCTTTTTTATTAAGCTCTATAACAACAAGTGTTTTTTCTAAAGATATCACAACATTATTAAGAAATCAGCAACTTACAGTTTTTGATATTGGAATTTTTAGATTAGAAGCAGATTTGAAAACTTCATATCCTTCTATTAAAGATCATTTAGAAGTTACTGAAGCTGAATTTTATACAGACGTAGTTACCTCGTATTCTAAAAATTCAATTGATTTAATTGTTTCTGTTCCTATGAATAGAAATCTCAAGAAGGAAAATTATTTTTCAGATTCTTTAAGATGTAGAAATATTTTTAGTTCTGTTAGAGATTTTTTATTGAGAAATGAAAATTTGAGTAATTACAGATATTCTATGGCTACAAGTTATTTAACCTCTATATTTTCAACACCAAGTTCATGGCCTAGCTGGAGATATGATGAAGATATTAGAGAGGAATTAGTAAAATTGGTAAAACTTGAAGTAACTTTACGTCCAAGCAAAGAACTTGCTCTCAGTGAACAGGTAAACCCCGTGTCATGTATGGGTGGCCTAGAAACTGATGTTGAAAAGATAATTATATCCAAAAAATACAACTAAATGTTTTATTAGATTACAACTATAAAGTTACCTTTTTAACAAAAGTGTAACAATTTTGTAATAATAAAGATTCAATGAATTTATACGAGTCGATCATCTTTTAATTAATAAATAATGAAAGGATTAAAGATAATGAAAAAACTAACTATAATAATTGCTTCATTAGTTGCTTTATCAATAGCAACTGTTGCTCAAGCAAGAGATCAAATTAAGATAGTTGGTTCTTCTACAGTATTCCCTTATGCAACAGTTGTTGCTGAAAGATTTGGTGGTTCAGGATTTAAAACTCCTGTAATCGAGTCTACTGGTACTGGTGGTGGAGCTAAACTATTTTGTGCTGGTGTAGGTGAACAACATCCAGATATAACAAACGCATCAAGAGCTATGAAAGATAAAGAAAAAGCTCTTTGTAAGAAAAATGGTGTAAATGAAATCGTTGAAATCGTAATTGGAAACGACGGAATCACATTAGCTTACAGTAAAGATGCAAAACCAGTAAACTTTACAAAAGAACAATTATACTTAGCGCTAGCCGCTCATACAGTTGTTGATGGTAAATTAGTTCCAAATATTTATAAAACTTGGGATCAAATTGACCCTAGTTTACCAAAACAAAAAATTTCAGTGATGATTCCACCAGGAACATCAGGAACTAGAGATGCTTGGAATTCTTTAGTAATGAAAAAAGGTATGACTAAAGAAGCTAAAGCTCTTTATAAAGCTGGTTTTGAAGCTGGAAATAAAAAATACAAAAAACCTCAAAAACTTTACAGAGAAGATGGTGCTGCTATTGAAGTAGGAGAAAACGATAGTTTGATCATCCAAAAGTTAACTCAAGATAAAGACATGTTTGGTTTCTTTGGTTTCAGTTATTTCCTAGCTGCAAAAGACAAATTACAAGCTGCAAGTATTGATGGTGGACAACCATCATTGTCGTCTATTCAAGACTACAGTTATGCAGTTGCAAGACCTTTATTCTTCTACGTGAAAAAAGCTCACGTTGGAGTAATTCCAGGCTTACATGAGTTTGTGAAAGAATTCACAACTAAGAAAGCTATTGGAAAAGGTGGTTACCTAGCGGACATTGGTTTAGTACCATTAGACTCTAAGTTGTATAAAACAACAAGAACTAATGCTACAAAGCTAGTTGCTATGGGTAATTAATTATTTCTTGATTAACAAATGTTTAAAAGGGGGTCTTTTTAGACCCCTTTTTTTTGAAATAAGAGTAAAGTCCTCAATAATGGAGATTCTTTGAACTTAATATTATTTACATTTATTGTTCTTTTAGGTTTCACAAGTTACTATTTTGGACGGAGAAAAGCATATACAATTCAATCTACAAAAAAAAGATTAACTGCATTACCACAATTTTATGGTTATTATCTTGCAATCTGGTGTGCAATACCAGCCTTTATAATTTTTTCTTTATGGGCAATTTTTGAGCCTACAATAGTAAAACTATTAGTCTTAAGCGATTATTCAAATCAAGGTTATCTTGATGATGAATTAAATTTAATATACGAAAAAACAAAATCCTTGTCTCGGGGACAATTTACTGGAGAAATTACACCCTTTATTGAGGCTTCAGCAGAAAAATATTTAAGTCTTCGATCAATAGCTCAAAGTTCAAAAGCTGTTATAGTATTATCTATAATTATTGCTTCAGTTGCTTACGCTTATAAAAGAATTTCATCTAATTCTAGAACAAGAGAACCAGTTGAAAAATTTTTGAACGCAGTTTTATTTACAGCTTCTTTAGCTGCAATATTAACTACTGTTGGGATTGTTTTTTCACTTATATTTCAAACAATAGATTTTTTTAAAGTAATTCCATTATTTGATTTTGTATTTGGAACTCACTGGTATCCAGCAAAAGCTTTTGTTAGGGATTCTTCTGAGGCTTTGGATCCAACAATGTATTCCGATACTTTTGGGGCAGTCCCTATTTTTGCAGGTACTTTTTTTATAGCGTTAATAGCTATGTGCGTAGCCATCCCAATTGGATTAATGAGTGGAATTTATTTAGCTGAATATGCATCAAGCAAAGTAAGACAATATGCAAAACCTTTAATTGAAATTTTAGCTGGTATACCAACTGTTGTTTATGGTTTTTTTGCTGCTCTAACTGTTGGCCCTTTTTTAAAAGAATTAGGAACTTCAATGGGTCTTGAAGTTTCAGCTGAAAGTGCTTTAGCGGCAGGAGGAGTAATGGGAATTATGATCATACCATTTATCTCAAGCTTGAGTGATGATGTTATTACAAGTGTTCCTCAAAGTTTAAGAGATGGAAGTTACGCTATGGGAGCAACTAAATCAGAAACAATCAAGAGAGTTATTTTCCCAGCAGCATTACCTGGCATCGTTGGATCTATTTTGTTAGGTGTTTCAAGAGCTATTGGAGAAACAATGATAGTTGTTATGGCTTCTGGTTTAGCAGCAAACTTGACTTTTAACCCATTAGAATCTACTTCAACAATCACAGCACAAATTGTGGTAATTTTAATTGGAGACCAAGCTTTTGGTGATCCAAAAACACAAGCCGCTTTTGCTTTAGGTATGTCATTATTTTTAGTAACGCTTTGTTTAAACATTGTAGCCTTAAGAGTAGTTAAAAAATATAGAGAGAAATATGAATAAAAATAAAGAACAATTATTAAATAAAAGATACAGGGCTGAACGGAGATTTCGCTTATATGGTCAAAGTGCAATTTTTATGGCACTTTTATTTTTAACAATCTTTATTTTCAAAATATTTTCAACTGGATATTCAGCTTTTCAAAAAACATGGCTGATTGTTCCTGTAAACTTTGACGCTGAAATGATGATGATAGATCAAAATCCATCTAAAGAAGATCTTCAAGACGCTGATTATTACGATATAGCATTAAAATCTATGGCTGATTTAGATCAAAATGCAAATGATGATCAAAAAAATCAGTTGAAGAGAATGGTGTCATATTTTTTTGAAAAAGAAATTAAAAATGAGATTTTAAATAACCCTAGTTTAATAGGAAAAACAAAAGAAGTTTATTTAACTGCTTCAGATGATTTAGATCAAGTCTTTAAAGGAAATTATCCAAGAGATTTACCGGAAGATCAAAGAAGAGTAAGTGATTATCAATTAAAAATTTTTGATCAACTTGTTGCAAAGGGTAAAGTCGAAAGTAAATTTAATATCAGTTTTTTTACATATGCAGACTCAAGAGAAGCAGAACTTGCTGGTATAGCTAGTTCATTTATGGGCTCAATTTTTTCTATACTTGTTTGTTTAATGATAGCCTTTCCTGTAGCGGTACTAGCAGCAATTTATCTTGAAGAGTTTGCACCTAAAAATAGGTTTACTGATTTTATTGAGGTAAATATAAATAACTTGGCCGCAGTACCATCTATTGTCTTTGGATTACTCGGATTAGGTGTTTTATTAGCTATATTTCATCTTCCCAGATCTACTCCTTTAGTTGGAGGTATCACTTTGTCGTTGATGACTTTACCAACAATAATTATAGCTGCGAGAGCATCCTTAAAAGCGGTTCCACCAAGTATAAGAGAGGCAGCACTTGCTATGGGAGCAAGTCGTATGCAAACCACAATGCATCATACAGTACCTCTTTCAATGCCTGGGACGTTATCAGGTACAATAATTGGTTTAGCTCAAGCTTTAGGAGAAACTGCACCCCTAATTTTAATTGGAATGGTTGCTTTTGTTAACACGATACCTGGGTCACCAATGGATCCTGCTGCAAGTTTACCAGTTCAAATCTATATTTGGGCTGAAAGTGCTGAAAGAGGATTTGTAGAAAAAGTTTCGGCATGTATAATGGTATTACTTGGCTTTTTAATAATAATGAATTTATTTGCCCAAATAATAAGACATAAGTTTGAGAAAAAATGGAGTTAAAATGATAAAGATTAAAGCAAAAGATGTTGATGTTTTTTATGGAAAAAAACAAGCTCTCTATAATATAGGTTTAGATATTGAAGAAAACCAAGTAACTGCATTAATTGGTCCATCTGGTTGTGGTAAATCAACTTTTCTTAGATGTCTTAATAGAATGAATGATGTAATTGACATCTGCAGGGTTAAAGGAGAAATTTTAATCAATGATTTTAATATCAATGATAAAAGTTGTGATGTCGTAAGACTAAGAGAAAAAATTGGTATGGTTTTTCAAAAACCCAATCCTTTCCCAAAAACTGTATATGAAAATATATCTTACGGCCCAACAATTCACGGTATGGCTCAATCAAAGCAAGAAATGGATGAAATTGTTGAAACTAGCTTAAAAAAGGCTGCACTATGGGAAGAGGTAAAAGATAGGTTACATGAACCTGGAACTGGTTTATCTGGAGGACAACAACAAAGACTTTGTATTGCTAGAGCAATTTCTGTAAGACCAGAAGTTATATTAATGGATGAGCCTTGTTCAGCATTAGATCCAATAGCAACAGCACAAATTGAAGAATTAATTGATGAGTTAAAAAAGGAGCATACAATAATAATTGTAACTCATTCTATGGCTCAAGCTGCACGTGTCTCTCAAAATACAGGTTTTTTTCACCTAGGACATTTGATTGAACATGGATCAACTGATAAGATATTTAAGAATCCTGATAACACAAAAACACAGGATTATATAACTGGGAGGTTTGGATAATGGGTGAAGCGCCACATACAGTTAAATCTTACGAAGAAGAACTCAAAAATCTTAATGCGAATATAATTAAAATGGGAAGTGCGTGTGAGGATGCTTTAGGTAAAGCTATTCAAGCCATTACAACAAGAAATAGCGATATTGCAGAAACTGTAATTCAAGACGATGAAAAAATAGATAAATTTGAGACTTTAGTTGAACAGCAAGTTGTAAATTTAATTGCATTGAGACAACCTATGGCAATTGATTTAAGAGAGACTGTAACGGCTCTGAAAATGTCTTCGGATTTAGAGAGAATAGGTGATTTAGCAAAAAATATATCCAAGAGAACACTTTTGCTTAATGAAAATCTTCCAAAGAATTTGGTAGATGCATTAAATAGAGTATCTACTAGTGTTCAAAAACAATTAAAATCAACATTAGACGCTTATCTAGAAAGATCTGCGCCAATGGCAATAAATGTTTGGGAAAGTGATGAGCAAATAGATGATCTAACAAATCTTTGTATGCAAGAAGTTATAAAATATCTTAAAGAAAATGAAAAAAATTTAGAGGATGGAACTCACTTGTTGTTTGTGACCAAAAACGTTGAGCGTATTGGTGATCATACTACAAATGTTGCAGAACAAATTTATTTTTTAGTTAAAGGTGAATATTTAGAAGGTGAAAGACCTAAGGGCACAGAGCCAATTGTAACTGGAGAAAAATGATTTATGTCAGCTCATGTTTTCATAGCTGAAGATGAAGCATCAATTGTTAGTTTGTTAAAATATAATCTTGAAAAAGAAGGTTATAAAGTCAGTCATTCAGAAAATGGAGAAGATGCTCTTAAACAAATAAAGTCTAAACAGCCAGATTTGATATTAATGGATTGGATGTTACCTGAATTATCTGGTGTTGAAATTTGTAAAAACTTAAAAAAAGATGATAAGTTTAATGATATTCCTGTCATTATGTTGACTGCAAAAGGGGAGGAAGAAGACAAATTAAAAGCATTTGATACAGGTGCAGATGATTATGTAACTAAACCTTTTAGTCAAAAAGAATTAAATGCTAGAATTAAATCTTTATTGAGAAGGTCTAAGCCTCAATCATCATCGGATATTGTAGAATTTACTGATTTAAAAATAGATCGGATTACAAAAAGAGTTTATAGAAAAGATAAGGAAATTACTTTAGGTCCAACAGAATTTAAACTCTTAGATTTTTTTATCAAAAATCCTAAAAGAGTTTACTCAAGAGAACAACTCTTAAACAATGTGTGGGGAGAAAATATATACGTTGAGTCACGAACGGTTGATGTACACATAAGAAGATTAAGACAAGCTATAAACATCGAAAACACAAAACCTTTAATTAGAACGGTCAGATCTGCCGGCTATTCTTTAGAGTCTTGAAGATCTTTGGGTCTTATAAATTCTTTTAACATTCCTTTTTTTTCTATTTCTTCCCAACCTTTAATATCAAATTTAATTTTGGCGAATGCTGCTGTAGGAAATTTATAATTCATTAACTTGAAATTATTTGTTTCATGATTTTTTGTTAGATATCTTACTAAATTTTTAACCGTAGGCTCATGGTTTATTAACAAAATTGATTTGTAATTATTCGATATTTTTTTAATTTTATTTATAATTGCATATTCATCAGTTAAGTATAAACTCTTTGAATATTCTATTGTTTTTGGCTCCGGAATGTCTTCTGATAAAATTTCAAAAGTACTTCGGGTTCTTGTAGCTGATGATATTAAAGCAAAATCAAATTTGTACTTTTTTTTAACAAAAAATTCACAAATTTTTTTCGCGCTTTTTTTACCTCTTTTATTGAGTGGTCTCTTAAAATCATCAATATTTAAATCTTCCCAACTGGATTTTGCATGTCTCATGACATATAATTCAAACATAAATTCTAAATATATGACTGCTTTAAAAAAACAACAAAAAGAAGAACTCAAGAACAAATATATTAATAGGGAACTTTCCTGGTTAAAATTCAATGATAGAGTTCTTTTTGAAGCACAAAATCTTGAAAATCCCTTGTATGAAAGAGTAAAATTTTTATCAATTGCCGGTTCAAATCTTGATGAATTTTTTATGGTTCGGGTAGCAGGTCTATATAGTCAAATAAAACAAGAAGTTGATTCATTAAGTTCTGATGGTCTGACACCTGATGAACAAATGGAAGAGGTAATTTCCGAAACTAAAAAACTATTAATCAAACAAAATAAGATTTATATTCAACTTATCGCAGAATTAAAAAAAAACAATATCAGTTTAGTTAAGCCAGTTAATTTAAATACTAAGGATAAAAAAAAACTTCTAGAAATATTCAAAGAAGAGATTTATCCTTTATTAACACCATCTGCTATTGATCCTGCGCATCCATTTCCATTTATAATCAACCAAGGAAGAGCGCTTGTAATGAGGTTAAGAAAAAAAAATAAAAAAAGAATTTTAAACTCAATAATAGTAGTACCAAAAGCATTATCTAGATTTATTGAAATAGAGTCTTCAAAAAATCATAAAAAATTTGTTGTTCTAGACGATGTAATAAGTTTTTTTGCTAAAGAAATTTTTCCAGATCATGATTTAGAAAAAAAAATGATTTTCAGGGTAATAAGAGATAGTGATGTTGAAATTCAAGAGGAAGCAGAAGATCTAGTTAGATCTTTTGAATTAGCCTTAAAAAGACGTAGAACGGGCGATATTGTTCGTTTAGAGGTCCTTGAAAATAGTGATCATGAATTGATAAAATTTATAACAAACAAATTAGATGCAAATCCTGATTATATTTATAATGTATTTGGCCTTGTTGGAATTCAAGATATAGATCAAATATGTAAGTTAAAAAATCCAAAATTAAGATTTAAAAATTTTGTACCTAGAGATGTTGAAAGATTAAAAGAATATAATGATAATTTTTTTGAAACCATCAAAAGGAAAGATTTAGTTGTTCATCATCCTTTTGAAACATTTGACTCAGTAATTGAATTTTTGAACCAAGCAGCAAATGATAAAAAAGTAATAGCTATAAAACAAACTTTGTATAGAACAACTTTAGATTCACCAATTGTTAAAGCTTTAATAACAGCTGCAGAAAATGGAAAAACAGTTACTGCTTTAATAGAAATTAAAGCAAGATTTGACGAGGAAGCAAATATTCAATTATCAAGAAGTTTAGAAAAGGTAGGTGTTCAAATTGTTTATGGTTTTGCAAAATACAAAACTCATGCAAAATCATCATTAGTTTTAAGAAGAGAACAAGGTAAAATACAAACTTATTTTCACTTAGGAACTGGTAATTATCATCCTGTAAATGCTAAAATCTACACTGATTTGTCTTTATTCAGCTGTGATAGGAAAATGGCATCAGATGTTGAAAAATTTTTTAATTATGTAACAGGATACGCAAAACCAAAAAATTTAAATAAAATTTCTGTTTCGCCAATTAATATGAGACAAACCTTAAATAAAAACATTGATGCTGAAATTGAAAATTCTAAAAATGGAAAATTTGCAGCTATTTGGGCAAAAATGAATTCATTAGTAGATCCAGAAATTATTGATAAATTTTATGAAGCTTCGAATGCTGGTGTTAAAATTCATTTATTTGTAAGGGGTGTTTGTTGTTTGAGGCCAGGTATTAAAAATAGATCTGAAAATATAGTTGTAAAAAGTATTATAGGAAGATTTTTAGAGCATTCTAGAATTTATTGTTTTAGTAACGGTACTAAAAAAATGCCTAATAGAAATGCAAAAGTATATATTTCCTCAGCCGATCTAATGCCAAGAAATTTAAATAGAAGAGTAGAGCTTCTAGTGCCAATTGAAAATGAAACTGTTCATGAGCAGATTTTAGATCAAATAATGTTAGCAAATTATCTTGATACTAATCAGAGCTGGGAGCTTAATGCTGATGGTAATTATAAAAAAATTAAATATAGTAAGAACGATTCCTTTTCAGCTCATGAATACTTTATGAATAACCCGAGCTTATCTGGAAGAGGTAAAGCAAAATTAACTATGCAACCTAAGAAATTGCATTTAAGACTGATTAAAAGTGGAAGTAATTAATACAAAACAACAATCTTCATCAAAACATTTAAAATTAGCCATTATTGATATTGGCTCAAATTCTATAAGAATGCTGATTTATGATGATTTTAGTTCAACAAGAGTTCCGACATTTAATGAAAAAGCAGTATGTGAACTAGGAAAAAATTTAGATAAATCAAGAAAACTACACAAATCTGGATCAGAATATGCATTAAAAGTTTTAAAAAGATTTTCAGAAATTTTAAATGTATCAAGGATCACAAATTTGAAAATAATTGCAACTGCTGTTTTGCGAGAGGCTACAGATGCAAAACAATTTATCAGCGAAGTAGAAACTCTTTTTAAAACAAAAATTAATATTCTGAGTGGTGAAGAAGAAGCAAATTGTTCTGCTGAAGGTGTAAAAATTGGATTTGATAATGTTGATGGTTTGGTAGCAGATCTTGGTGGTGGAAGTTTAGAATTAGCTAGAGTTGAAAATAATGTTGTTACAAACAAAACCTCTTTGCCAATTGGTGTACTTAGACTAATAAATAATCCAATTGTTAAAAAAAGAAATTTACCAAAGTATGTAAAAAAATTATTAAGAGAGGAAAAATGGTTATCTAAAAAAAAATTTAATAATTTATATTTAGTGGGAGGAACTTGGAGATCTTTATTTAAATTACATCTTTTCCAAAATAATCACCCTGTTCATATTATTCATCAATATTCTATAGATAAATCAACGTTGTCTAAATTTGTTGAAAAAGTTTCATCATTTAATAAATCAAAACTTAAAACTGTGGAATATATTTCAAAATCAAGAACACAATTTTTACCGTATAGTTCTATTATTTTAGATGAGGTAATGAGTATAACAAATCCAAAAAAAATAATTTGTTCTATTAGTGGCTTGAGGGAAGGTTCTTTATCAATTGATCATTTTAAAAATATAAAAGAGTCAGAAATTTTTACTAAATCAATTGAATATATTGCATTAAAAAGGGGGGATTTAGGATCTACCTACCAAAAATATTTTAAATTTATACTCCCTGTTTTTGATGGAAATGAACACTATAACAAAAAATTATTACATCTAGCTTGCGTTTTAAGTCATATGGATTGGGGTCTTGGTGCATTTCAAAAAGCAGAACTGGTGTTTCAAGAAACTCTTAACACACCTCTATTAAGACTTACACATAAAGAAAGGATACAATTAGCTCTCTCTTGTTATTGGAGATACTGTAGTATTAAATATAATCCAAAATTTGAATATCTTACTTTTTTAAATAATAACGAAATATTTTCAAGTAAACAGGTTGGTGCTGCATTAAGATTCTCTCAGTCTTTAACATCCATATCAACAATTTTTCTTGAAGAATTTAAATTGTATAAAAGAGGGAATTCAATATTTTTAAAAATTCCATCTCAACATCAAGAAATAATTTCCAAACAGGTAACAAAAAGGTTTAAGGCTCTTGCTAGAGAATTATTTTTAGAACCTAGAGTTATTTATTCAAATAATTCAAAATGAATTTATTAATTAAATTGTAATATTATATTAATATTTTTTTAACAAAAGTTTTCTAACTTAGTTTAACAGAATTTTTATTTAACTTATTTTTCCTCTGTAAAATTTAAATTTTGTTAACTATCTTCTTTCTTCCTTGTCTAAGTTGATAGGGAAGAAAGACCCCATATCAATTGTTAATTGTTTAAAGATAAGCTTTCACTAGCTTGTTTTTTTGCTAGTTTTCTTGCTTTTTTTTCTGCAACCTTTTTTTCTATATCAGCAATTTTAACGTTTATATTAGATAGCTTTTTTTCTTTAGCAGTTATTTTGTTTTTCAATCTATCTATTGTTTTTAAAATCTTCAGTCTTTTCTTTTCACTTTTTTTTAACTTTTTTTTCATTTTAAACCTCCTTAAAAATTAAATTAGGAATATTTAAACATAAAATTCAAAAATCTAAAAGCAAATTTAATGCAACCCAAAGTTTAAAAATTTTCATGATTTCTAATTAAATAAAAGAACATTGCTATATGAGAGCCGTTATTGAATTTTTGTTTTGATATTAATTTAAATATATCTTTTTGACTAAGTAGATGAACTTTAATACCTTTTTCTGGTTTAGAAATTTTTACTAAATCTTTTGTATAAAAACCTGTTATTTTAGTGGTTAAACGTCCCGGCTCATTATAAAAAGTTATCAATTTAGTTAGTTTCGATTTTGATTTATATCCTGTTTCTTCTGTTAATTCCTTATGAGCTGATTGCAAAGTTGTTTCTTTTTTTTCGACTATGCCAGAGGGAAACTCATAATTAACTTTATTAATCGGAACTCTTTTTTGAGAAACTACTATATATTTGTTATGAATTTTAGGGATGATAATCGAAAGATTTGATGTTTTCAAATAATGATAAAACTCATTTTTCCTAAAACCTTTATTAATTAACTGGATATTGTTTGTAAGTTTGAAATTTTTCAATTTTTCTTTGAAAATAAACTTTTAATGATAAATACCGCAATTAACATCCCTATAAGTTCTGCTAAAATATAATAAGGGGTATTCATATAATTTATACCGGTAAAGGACTCAGTAAAAGTTCTTGCAATTGTCACCGCAGGATTTGCGAAAGAAGTTGATGACGTAAACCAATAACCAGCAGTAATATAAAGACCAACACAAGCAGCTACCGCAATTTTACCTGATTTCATGGAACCAAAAATTATAATTATTAATCCTAATGTTGCTATTACTTCAGATGTGAATATGTAAATACCATCTCTTGACTTAGTAGATAATTCATAAATTTCATGTTCAAAAAAGAAATTTGCCAAACCAACACCTAACAAACAACCAAACAACTGTGCAAATATATAATAGGGTAGTAAACGTTTTTTTAATTTTCCAGTAATTGCCATAGCAATACTTACAAATGGATTAAAATGGGCACCGGACACATCTGCAAAAACAGATATTAAAACAAACAAACCTGCACCTGTGGCGATTGTATTGGCTATAAGCATTACTGCAACATCATTAGTCAAGTTCTCAGCCATTAATCCAGAACCAACAATAATCATGACTAAAAAACTACTGCCAATAAATTCCGCTAAAAAATATCGATTTCTATTTTTCATTTACAAACATTTGTATTTTTTTATTAATCTTATTAAATACTGTATCAAGTATTTCTTTTTTTTTGTCAATATTATTTGCCTTTTTTAATTCAACTACTGGATCTTCAATATCCCAATGAATTATTTCATCCTTTTTTGGCCATACAGGACAAATTTCATTGTTAGCATTATTACAAACTGTAATTACATAATCTATTTTGATTTTATTATTAGTAAACTCATCAAAATTTTTAGATCGACAATTTAACAAGTTGAAATTTTTTGACATTAAATAATTTTTTACATCTTCATTTACTTTACCAGTGGGATTACTACCAGCACTAAATGCATTAAAACGATTATGGTATTTGTTTTTTATAATAGATTCCGCAATAATACTTCTTGCTGAATTACCTGTACAAACAAATAAAATATTTTTGTTTTTCATTAAAATATTATTTTGTAAATACCAATCACGAATAGTGGTATTTGCAGTCCAAAGTTAGTTAAGATTGCTTTATCCTTACTTATAAATCCTGCCACCGTCCAGCCTACAACACCCAAACCATGAAAATATATATTTAATGGATATATATTTAAATTTGTAAGAAGTATTCCTACTAAAACTAAAAAAGTGCTGATCCATTTTAGATATTTTTTTATAAACATAAAATTTCCTTTCGTTATTATTATGTCAGTTATGTTAAGAATTTATTAAAATAAAGGATTATTTACACTTTTTACAGAGACCAAAAAATTCAAGATTATATTTTTTGTATTCCATGCCAGATTTTTCTGCAAAATTTGATAGATACTTAGAAATCTTTGAATTACTTATTTCTGTTACTTCTTCACAGCTTTCGCAGATTGAAAATGCTGTAGCTTTAGAAACATTGCAACTAGAATTTTGACAGGCAACAAAAGCATTTTTGCTCTCAATCTTATGTATTTTTCCCATCTCTATCAATTTATCTAAAGCTCTATAAACTTGCGGAGGAGCTTTGATACCTTTTTTTTGCACATTAGATAGAATTGTGTAAGCCTTTAAAGGTTCTGATGACTTGTTGATAATGTCGAAAACTATTTGCTGGTTTCTGGTAAGTGTTTGCATAATATTATATTATCATTTTCTGATCAATTTTTCAATTTTATGGTTTGTTTAATTTTAAATAATGAAATTACAAATAATATTAAAGCAGCTGTTATAATTGAAGGACCAGAGGGAGTATTTAATTTTAAAGATGAAAATAAACCTAAAAATACTGATAATAAACCCCCTATAATTGAAAAAAGAACCATTTTTTTTGGAGTATCTGAAAGGTTTCGTGCAAAAGCAGCAGGTATAATTAACATTCCAGTAATTAATAACAAACCTATCATTTTAATTGATAATGCAATTACAGCAGCCATCAATAAAGTAAATATTGCTTTAGCAATATCTGGGTTTAGACCTTCTGCTTCAGCTAATTCATAGTTTACAGTTGAAGCAAACAATGGTTTCCAAATAAATCTTAAAGTTAATAGAATTAATATCCCTCCTATCCAAATAACTAAGAGGTCATTAGTTGTTACAGCTAAAATATCTCCAAATAATAAGCCCATAACATCAAACCTTATAAAAGATAAAAAACCAATTGCCACCAATCCAATTCCTAAAGATGAATGAGCCAAAAGTCCTAAGAGAGCGTCTCCCGGTAAGTTGGTTTTTTTTTGAAGCTGTATTAAGAATAAAGCTATAACTGATGCTGTTATAAAAACTGATAAAGCTATATTAAATTCTAAGGAAAGGGCAATTGTTACACCAAGTAAAGCAGAATGAGCTAGTGTATCACCAAAATAAGATAATCTTCTCCAAACAACAAAACAACCAAGCGGTCCAGTAATAAAGGCAACTCCTATTCCTGCAACTAAAGCTCTTATGAAAAAATCATCAAACATATTAATTTTTTTGTCTTATCTTTCCATCATCTGTGTGTTCATGGTCGTGCTTATGTTCATAAATTGAGAGTGTTTGCGACGCTTGGTCACCAAACAAAGCTTTATACTCTTTATCTTTAGCAACATCTATTGGAGAACCAGAACAACAAACATGACCATTTAAACAAACAACATGGTCCGTAGCACTCATAACCATATGTAAGTCGTGTGATATGAGCAAAATACCACAATTTAATTTTTCAGATATTTTTTTGATGAGCTCATATAAAGCTATTTCTCCAGTAAAATCCACACCTTGGACAGGTTCATCAAGAACTAATAAATCTGGTTTTTTGGAAATTGCTCTTGCAAGTAAAACTCGTTGAAATTCGCCACCAGATAAATTGCCTAAATTTTTATTTACAAGGTGATTTACTCCCGTTAGTGATAGCGCTTCTTCAATTTCATCAGCGCTAAGGTTTTCAGTCAAAACCATAAAATCTGTAACTCTTAATGGTAAAGTCCAATCAATAGAAATCTTTTGAGGAACATATCCAATTTTATTAGTAAACTTTTCTACCGAGCCTTCGTAATTTTTATAAATACCAAGGGCTATTTTAGCTGTCGTACTCTTACCAGAACCATTAGGACCAATTAAAGTTATAATTTTTCCTCTGTTTACTTCTAAAGAGACACCTTTAACAAGCCATTTTTCTTCTTGTTTTATCCCCGCATCTTTTAATCTTACTAGTGTGTTTTTATCTAAGCTCACTTAAATTTCCCTATTGACTTTATGTTACTTTATTACATAATGTTATTTTATAACAATAAACTTAAACTTATAAACTAACAATAATCCTTTTAAAATATGACAAATCTAAAAAAATTACCAATTATACTATTCATACTTTCTTTTTTTTCATTCTTTTCCTCAGTAAATGCTGAAATAAAAGTTGTAGCATCAATTAAACCCATACATTCATTAGCTTCTTATTTAATGGATGGGGTAGGCAAACCAAAATTAATCGTCGATGGCTATGCTTCTCCTCATGGATTTTCATTAAAACCATCCCATGCAAAAATGTTGCAAGAAGCAGATATTGTATTTTGGGTTGGTGAAGATATAGAAAATTTTTTAGTAAAGCCATTAGGTTCAATAGCAAAAAATGCTGAAAAAATTGAACTATTAGATATCAAAGGATTGAAAAAGTTAAAGTTTAGAGAAAGAAATGTATTTGAAGGTCATGACGACCATGGCCACAAAGAAGATGACCATGATGATCATGCCAAAAAAGAAGATGGTCATGATGAAGAACATAAAGATGAACACGGCCATGATGATGATCACAAAAAAGATGGACATGACGAACACGGTCATGAGGGCCATGCTCACGGAGAGTTTGACCCACACATTTGGCTAGATCCTCTTAATGCTAAAGTGATTTTAAAGGAAATGGCTAAACATTTAATAGAGAATGATCAGAAGAATGCTTCTGTTTATAAAGATAATTTAAAAAAGGCTAATAAGGATTTAGATAAGTTAGTAAAACAAGTTAAATCAGAATTGAATAAAGATTTTAAATCTATAGTTTTTCATGATGCTTACCAGTATTTTGAAAAAAGATTTAAAGTAAACGTTCTAGGCGCATTTACAGTAAATACAGATGTTTTGCCTGGAGCGGAACAATTAAAAGAAATTAGAGAAATAATTGAACATGATAAAGTTACATGTGTATTCTCTGAACCTCAATTTAATCCAGAAATCATTAATGCAGTAGCAAAAGATATGAATATAAGTACTGGTGTACTTGATCCATTAGGCGCTACTTTAACTCCAGGTAAAAACTTGTACTTTGATTTGATAAAGAATATGTCTAAATCATTCAAAGGTTGTTAGATTTAAAGTTACCTAAAGAGTAATAACTTGGTCTGGAGGATTTGATCCAAGAGCAGTATATAATTGAGGAAAACATCCTGCTACTACTCCATCAACTAATCCTTTTGCTTTAACTTCTCCACTACCACATTGTTCAAATGTACCATCTGCTAAACCTCTTCTAACAGCACACTGGTCACAGACCATTAAGAGCATACCCTTTTCTTTAGCAATTTTTGCTAATCTTTCACCTATTGGGTTTCCTTTTTGAAGGCAAAAAAGATTGTCATCAAAGAAAAACATTCCCAAAACATTCACAAGGTGTTTGTTATCTTCTAATTGAGGCAGTATCATCGTACTTAATTGATAAGTACTTGCCATATTGTTTCTAAAAACATACGCAACTTTCATAAATATCTCCTTAAGATTTATTTGTTAGTTATTGATTAAATTAATATCATAGTGTTATATTATAACACTGTCAATATTTAAGCTAATTCAATTTCGATAGGGGTATGATCGGAAGGTTTCTCTCTTCCTCTAGGGTCTTTATTAATATTAATTTTTTTAACATTATCTATTATAGAACTTGAAACTAAAAAATGATCAATTCTCATACCATTATTTTTTTGCCAAGCACCTCTCATATAATCCCAAAAAGTATAGCCTTCTTTTGTTTCATTAAAATGTCGGTACACATCACTGAAACCTAAGCTTAACATCTCTCTAAATTTTTTTCTTATTTCAAGTCTATATAATGCGTCATCCTCAAAACTTTTAGGATTATAAACGTCTTCTGCAGCTGGAATTATATTAAAATCTCCTGTTAGAATTACATTTTTATTGGTTTTAGATATAGATTTTAATTTTTTAATCAAATCATCTAACCATTTTATTTTGTATTCGTATTTTGGTGTATCAACCGGGTTTCCATTAGGTGTATAAATATTGATTAATTTTATCTTTTTTTTCTTATGTTCAACTTCCGCAGATATAATTCTAGATTGTTTTAATTTATCTTTAATTATATCAGTTTCGACATTACCTAGCTTTTTTTTGGAAATAATTGCAACACCATTATAACTTTTTTGACCATGGACGTGGCTTTCGTAATCAAGAGATGAGAACACATCAAAAGGAAAATTAACCTCTTCAGTCTTAATCTCCTGCATTACCAATATATCTGGTTTATATTTAACTAAATAACTTTTAATATTATCAATTCTTGCTCTTACCGAATTAACATTCCATGATGAAATTAACATTAAAGGGAAAAAGATACACCGCAACCACAAGATGACTTGCTCTGGGGATTATTTATTGTGAATTGCTGCCCAATAAGTTCCTTAGAAAAATCAACCTCTGAACCCTTCAGCATATCCGCTGATGTTTTGTCGATTAAAATATTGTTAAAGACTAGATCATCTTCATTCTTAGCTTTATCGAATGAAAAATCATACTGAAAACCTGAACATCCTCCTCCTTTAATAGCGATTCTAAAAAAAGAACCTTTTTCTTTTTTATCAAGAAGGTAATTGATTTGTTTTATAGCATTATCTGTAAATATAATTTCTTTATTCATAATCAAACTAAGTTATTACTAATATAATTATATATTTTCTTTTTTAAAGTATGAATAATTACAAAAAATTAGGTGTTTTTAAAAGTAAAGGTAGATTTTTTAAGGACAAAATAAGTAAATACAGAAGCCCATTTCAAAGAGACAGGGACAGAATCATTCATAGTGCTTCATTTAGAAGGCTAAAGCATAAAACCCAAGTTTTTGTAAATACTGACGGTGACCATTATAGAACAAGAATGACTCACTCCTTAGAGGTAGCTCAAATCGCAAGATCAATATCTAAATACTTAAATCTTAATGATGATTTGGCTGAAACATTAAGTCTAGCACACGATCTTGGCCACACCCCTTTTGGTCATGCAGGTGAAGAAGTTTTAAATGATTGTATGAGTAACCATGGAGGTTTTGATCATAACTTACAAACTCTAAGAATAGTAATGTTTATAGAAAAAAAATATATTGATTTTGATGGTTTAAATTTGTCTTTTGAAACTTTAGATGGTCTAATAAAACATAATGGACCAATCAAAGATTTATCTAAATTAGAAAATATTATTGGAATAAAATCGTTAAAAAATAAGTTTAAATTAAATAAATTTTCATGTTTAGAATCACAGATTTCAAATATTGCAGATGACATTGCTTACAACAATCATGATATACAAGATGGTCTAAAAGCAGGCTTATTCACATTAGAAGAATTATTGGAAATCAATTTCTTTAAAGATATATATAAAAAATACAAAAATAAAAAAAAGATAGAATTACAAGTTTTGATACATCAAATAATCAGAGACTCTATAGACCTTATGGTAAAAGACATAATAAATAACACTATTCAAAATATAAAAAAAAATAAGATTAAAAATCTCAATAACGTATTTGATAACAAGCAAAAGACGGTCGAATTTTCGGATAAACTCAAAGATATTGATTTCAATATAAGAAGTTTTTTAAGAAAAAATATGTATGACCATAAAGATGTTCAAAGAAGAAACGATGAAGGAAAAAAAATCGTAAATTTTTTATTTAAAAAGCTTTATAGTAATACTAACAATAATTTTTCCATACAAAATTTTGACCAGAATAAATCTAGATCAGTTGCAGACTTTATATCCGGAATGACAGATCGTTATGCAATAAATTTATACGAAGAATTTAAATAGATGAATATATTTGATTATTATCACAGCTCTTTATTAAAAGGTCTTAAAGATTTTGAAAAAAAAGGAGCAATTAAAATCCCAGAAAAAACTAATAGTATCAGTGTGGAGGTTCCACCTGATAAGTTTGATGCAGATATTTCAACAAACGTTTGTATGGTTTTGTCAGGTATTAATAAAAGTAAACCAAAAGATATATATGAAAATTATGTATCAAAACTTTTAAGTAAAGACGATAATTTAGAAAACTTTGAAATTGTAAATCCTGGTTTTGTAAATTTAAAATTTAAAAAGAAATTTTGGAACTCCTTTTTAGAAAAAATTGTCCAATTAAAAGAATATGGATCAAATAAGAATGAAAAAACCAAAAAATATTTAGTTGAATTCGTATCAGCTAATCCAACCGGACCATTACATGTGGGCCACTGTAGAGGAGCCGTATTCGGTGATGTTCTTTCAAATCTACTAAAATTTAATAATCATAATGTTACAAAAGAATATTACATAAATGATCACGGTAATCAGATAACAAACTTTACTCATTCGGTCTTTTATAGAATTTTAGAATTAAAACACAAAAAAAAATTTCCTGATGATGAAAATCTTTATCCTGGTGAATACATAAAAGAAATTGCACAAAATATTATATCAAATTCTAAAATTGATAAGTTTGATGAGTTGGAACCAATTTTTGATGAATTACAAAAACTTTGTATTGAAAATTCACTTTTAATCATAAAGTCTAATTTAAAGAAGATAGGTATTGTTCATGATAATTTTGTAAGTGAAAAAAGCATAATCGGAAATAAAGAAGTTGAGAAAGCTTTAAAAAAGCTAAAAGAGCAAGATTTAGTTTTTGAAGGAAAAATTGAGGCACCTCAAGGAGAGAAGAAAAAAATTTCTGAAACTAGAAATCAATTATTGTTTAGATCAACAGAGTTTGGTGATGATAAAGATAGACCTTTAAAAAAAGGTGATGATAGTTGGACATACTTCGCTGGAGATCTTGCGTACCACAACAATAAAATCAGTAGAAATTTTGATATACTCATAAATATTCTTGGAGCCGATCATGCTGGTTACATTAAAAGAATAAGTTCTGTTGTAGATGCCTTATCAAAAAGTAAGCAAAAAATAGAATGTAAAGTAACTCAATTAGTAAAACTTATTAAAGATAATAAACCATTTAAAATGTCAAAGAGGAAAGGTGATTATATTACTCTTGAAGATTTAATAAATGAAGTGGGAAAAGATGCGGCTAGATTTATTATGTTAAGTAGAGTGAGTGATGTTGAATTAGAATTTGACTTTGAAAAGGTAAAACTTAAATCTAAAGACAATCCTTTGTATTATGTTCAATATTCTTATGCAAGAATTTGTTCAATTTTTTCAAATTCAAAAACACCAATTAATAACGATTATAAAAATTTAGATAAAAATTTTGAATTTAACGATGAAGAAATTAAGATTATAAGAAAACTTTCAGAATGGCCAAAATGTATAGAAACTTCTATAAATAAATTAGAACCACACCGACTGACCACATACTTGTATCAATTAGCATCTATTTTTCATTCATACTGGAATATGGGAAGAGATAGTGAAGATTTCAGATTTTTAGATAAGGATAAGAAAATTGATACGAATAAAGCAGTTTTGTTAAATTGTATTCTATTAGTGATAAAAAATGGTATGGAAATTATCGGAGTTGATACACCGGAAAATATGTAATGATAAAAGAATTAAGATATGTGCTAATTATATTTTTTATCTTAATATTTTTTTTCCTAACAATTAAATACTATTTATCGGATGAACATAAGAAAAAATACTATAGGACTGTCAACGAAATCAACAATAACTTAAGTATAGATGATCAAAATATACCTATACTAAAAAATGACACTCAAGATATAATTACTTACGTTGATGATAAAAATGAAAAGACGAAACCTTTTTCATTCTGGAAACTTTTAAATGAATAATCTTAAATCAAGAAGAGCTTTTATAGTTGGATTAAGCTCAACTAAAATAACAAATAAAGAGAGACATTTTTTGAGAAAATATAAACCTTGGGGTGTAATTTTATTTGCAAGAAATATCAAATCAGTTGATCAGACTAAAAAACTCACTAATGATATAAAAAAAATTTTTAAAGACTCAAAATATCCAATTTTAATAGATGAAGAAGGTGGCATGGTAACTAGAATTAGATCTATAATTGACAATAGTCATTTTCCTGCAAAATACTTTGGTGATAATTATAAAAAAGATAAAACAAAATCTTTGCTTTATCTAAGAACTTACATTAAACAAATTAGTCATTTGTTAAGATATATGGGGATTAGCATTAATACGGTACCTGTTTTGGATATTCCTAGACCATTTACATCAGAGGTTATTGGCACTAGAGCAATTTCGAAAGACATAAATGTAATTAATAAAATTGGTGAAAAAACAATAGAACATTTTAAAGAAGCGCGTATAGCAACTGTAATAAAACATATTCCTGGTCATGGATTAGCAAAATCAGACAGCCACTTAAAATTACCTATTGTAGATAAAACTTATGAATATTTGATGAAGAATGATTTTAAAACTTTTAAAAATAAAAAATCATTATTTGCTATGACAGCTCATATTCTATTTAGGAAAATTGATGCCAATAATCCTGTTACCCATTCATCCAAGATTATTGGTATTATTAAAAAAAAAATAAAGTTTAAGAATTTAATAATTAGTGATGATATTTCGATGAAAGCATTAAAATTTAATATTACTTTAAATACTATCAAAGCATTTACCGCAGGTTGTGATTTAGTTCTTCATTGTAACGGAAAAATCAAAGAAATGACCAAAGTTGCTGAAAATTCAAAAAAATTAAATAAATTTATAATCGAAAAGACTTTAAAATATTATAGATTAGTAGGAAATGATTAATCAAAGTAATGCATTTAAAGTAAACCTAAATCAGTTTAGCGGTCCACTTGATTTATTGTTGGATTTAGCCAAATCTCAAAAAGTAAAAATTGAAGATATATCGATAACAAAATTAGCAGATCAATTTTTAGAATATATTTCAAAAGCAGAAAAATTAAATTTAGATATTGCCTCAGAATATCTAGTTATAGCTTCATGGTTAGCTTATTTGAAATCAAAACTTTTATTACCACAAACGGAGGAAGATGAGTTTAAAGTTGATGAAGTAGCAGAAAAATTAAAACTACAATTAAAAAAGTTAGAATTAATCAGACTACTTTCAGATCAAATGCTTAAGAAAAAAAGATTAGGAAGAGATATATTTATGAGAGGTATTAAAGGTAAAATTAAATCTATATATAGCGAAAAATACTCAGTAAATTTATATGACTTACTTAAATCTTATTCGACTATTTATATGCAGAAAGATTTCCAAAAAATTAATATTCCAAGACTTCCAGTTTTTACTACAGAAGATGGAATAAACAGAATTAAAAGATTTCTTAATAACTTAAATGACTGGAAAAATATAAATGCACTATATCCAGAGAATTTTATGAAATCTAAAGATCAGAAAAAAACTGGCATAGCCGGTCTTTTTGCTGGTTCTTTAGAACTAGTTAAAGAAGGAAATCTACAGATTAAACAAGATAAAATATTTGATGACATATTTATTAAAAAATCATGAAAAACGAAAAAAAAAATAACAACATAATAAATTTTCCAAATAGTTTAACAAATGGAGAAAGAGAAGTTGAAGCAATCCTGTTTGCAGCTTCAGAACCACTTGAAATTGAAAGTATTGAAGCAAGATTAAATAAAAAAGTTGATGTAAAAAAAATTCTAAAAAAACTAGAGAAAATTTATGAAAACCGAGGTTTTAATCTAGTTTGTATATCTAACAAATGGTCTTTTAGAACTTCATCAAATTTATCTTCATTAATGACTCAACAAAAAAAAGTTGAAAAAAAATTATCCAAAGCATCTATAGAAACTTTATCTATTATTGTTTATCACCAACCAGTTACTAGAGCAGAGATTGAAGAAATACGTGGGGTTGCTTTTGGTGTGAATACTTTAGATATTTTAATGGAATTAAACTGGGTAAAACCAATGGGAAGAAAGGATGTGCCAGGTAAACCAATTCAATATGGTACAACAGATGAATTCTTAAGCCACTTCAATATAAAAAAATTGTCTGATCTGCCTACAATAGAGGAGCTAAGTTCTGCAGGTCTTATCGACAGCTCAAATATTGATTCTGCGATTTTTGGAACAGGTAAATTTTATCAAGAGAAACAGGATGAAAAGAAAGAAAACATTTATACTGAAATAGACGATATGCTAAGTAGTACGTTAGATAAAGAAAACGATGATAAGTAAATTATTACTTTTAAATGATTAATAAACGAGCTATAAATAACTTATGAGTATAGGTTTTTGGCAAATTGCAATAGTTGTTATACTAGTAGTCTTACTATTCGGCAGAGGTAAAATCTCAAGTCTTATGGGTGATGTGGCCAAAGGTATTAAAAGTTTTAAAAAAGGTATGGCACAAGATCCAACTGAGGATCAGGCAAAAAACATCACTGAAAATAACGATCAGACTAATAATCAAGATCCAAATAATAAAGAATAATCAATGCCACAAATTGGCTGGTTTGAATTACTGTTAATAATTGGTCTAGCAGTAGTTATAATCGGTCCAAAAGATTTTCCAATCGTTTTAAAAAAAATTGGAAGTTGGTTCGGTTCAATCAAAAGATATATTAGTGCTGTTCAATCAGAAGTTTCCAATCTTGAGGAAAATACTCTTGATTACGAGAATAAAGAAAACAAAGATAAAAAGGAAGATCTAAAGAAAGATGAGTCAAAATAAAGACGAGGGTTTTATTAGTCATTTGACTGAATTAAGAAAAAGATTAATTCAATCTTTTGTTTGCTTATTAGTTTTATTTGTCATTTGTTATATTTTTTCTGAAGAAATATATAATTTTCTTGTAGCTCCTTATGCTGAAGCCGTAAAGAACAGTGAAATTCAAAGAAGATTAATCTTTACTGCATTACAAGAAACTTTTTTAACCTACATTAAAGTATCTTTTTTTACTGCGTTCTTTTTTACTAGTCCTTTTATATTAATTCAAATTTGGAAATTTATAGCTCCAGGTTTATATGAACATGAAAAGTCTGCAATCATGCCGTATTTGGTTGTAACTCCAATCTTATTTCTTTTAGGTGGAATGCTGGTTTATTATTTAATTATGCCTTTAGCGATTAAATTTTTCTTATCATTTGAAAGCACTGGTATAACCACATCATTACCAATACAACTTGAAGCTAAAGTGAACGAATATCTTTCACTAGTTATGAAATTAATTTTTGCTTTTGGATTAAGTTTTCAATTACCTGTTGTGTTATCATTATTAGCAAGAGTTGGTTTTGTAGACTCTGAGTTCCTTAAAACAAGAAGAAAGTATGTTGTAATTATTATTTTT
>CACLWW010000009.1 GCA_902610755.1 uncultured Pelagibacteraceae bacterium
GATTTATAGAGAATGACCCTAAATTGCCAGATAGTTGGAAAAAATACTTTAGTGATTTAAATGAAGATCTAAATTCAGTTTCAAAAGAAATATCAGGCCCTTCATGGAGTCCAAAAAAGATATCGATAGATCCAAAAAAAAATAAAAAACTTGAGGAAAATCTAAATGGTTCTGAGAGGGAGAAAATAGACTCTATTAAAGCAATCGCATTGATAAGAGCATATAGAATCAGAGGCCACCTTATAGCAAACCTTGATCCTCTTGGTTTAATGAAAAGAGAATATCTTTATGAATTACATCCAAATGACTATGGTTTCAAAACCGAGGACTTTGACAGAAAAATCTATCTTAATTCATATATGGATGTGGGTTATGCCTCAATAAATGAAATCATCACAAAATTAAGAAAAGTATATTGCTCATCAATAGGTGCTGAATATATGCATATAACAAATCCAACGGAGAAAGTTTGGTTTAGAGAAAGAATGGAAAAAGAGGAAAATCAATTAAACTTTACTGAAAAAGGAAAAGACGCAATATTAAATAAGATTATTCAAGCCGAAGGTTTTGAAAAGTTTTTAGCAAAAAAATATGTTGGCACGAAAAGATTTGGTCTTGATGGTGCAGAGTCTTTAATTCCAGCACTAGAACAAATTATTAAGCGTGGAGGCCAGCTAGGAGTAAAAGAAATTAAGATTGGAATGTCTCATAGAGGTAGATTAAATGTTTTAGCAAATGTCCTACAAAAATCTTATAAAAGAATTTTTAATGAATTTGCAGGTGAATTTGCTTCTTCAAGTGAGGACTCTACAGGTGATGTTAAATACCATTTAGGTGCTTCATCAGATAGAACTTTCGATGGAAACTCTGTACATGTAAGTCTTACTGACAACCCTTCTCATTTAGAGGCAGTTAACCCTGTTGTTCTTGGTCAAACAAGAGCGAAGCAATATTTTCATAAAGATACAGAAAGAAAAAAGGTAATACCATTACTTATTCACGGAGATGCTGCATTTGCAGGACAAGGAGTTGTTGCGGAATGTTTTGCTATGTCAGGTTTAAAAGGTCATAACACAGGTGGAACGATTCATATTATTGTAAATAATCAAATTGGTTTTACTACTAGTCCAAGGTTTGCCAGATCAAGCCCATACCCATCTGATTTAGGAAAAATTGTAGAAGCTCCTATTCTTCATTGTAATGGAGATGATCCAGAGGCAGTTGTTCATTGTGCTAAAATCGCAATTGAGTTTAGACAAAAGTTTAATAAAGATGTTGTAATTGACATGATTTGCTACAGAAGATTTGGTCATAATGAAGGAGATGAACCATCTTTTACTCAGCCTTTAATGTACAAAAAAATAAGATCACATCCATCTACTTTAAATATATATGGTAAAAAACTTATTAAAAATAACAGTATAACTGAAGATCAATTCAAAAATAAAGTAAACGACTTTAAAAAACTTTTGGATGATCAATTTAAAACTGCAAATGATTACAAACCAAAACTGAATTGGTTTGAAGGGACCTGGTCAAGATATCAACCAAAGAAAGGTAAGGATAAAAGAGGACAGACAGGAGTCGATACGACGAAATTAAAGAAGCTCTCTGCAAAAATAAATTTTTTAAAACCAGAGCTCAATATTCATAAAACCATACAAAAAGTTTTTGAAAATAGAGATAAGTGTGTACAAGATGAAAAAAATATTGATTGGGCTAATGCAGAAACTCTAGCATTTGCAACATTACTCGAAGAGGGATTTCCTGTGAGATTAGTTGGTCAAGATAGTGGTCGTGGCACATTTAGCCAAAGACACTCAGTTTTACGAAATCAAATAGATAACTCAAGATACGTGCCGTTAGATCATGTATCTACAAAACAGAAAAAATTTGAAATTGTAGATAGTTTTTTATCTGAACTAGCAGTACTTGGATTTGAGTATGGATACAGCTTAGTAGAGCCAGAAACCTTAACGATTTGGGAGGCGCAATTTGGAGATTTTGCAAACGGAGCTCAAGTCGTAATTGATCAATTCATTGCCTCTGGAGAGAGAAAATGGTTTAGAGCCTCAGGATTAGTTCTGTTACTTCCCCATGGTTATGAGGGACAAGGGCCTGAACACTCTTCAGCAAGACTTGAAAGATTTTTGCAACTTTGTGCTCAAGAAAATATGCAAGTGCTTAATTGTACAACTCCAGCAAATTATTTTCATGCTCTTAGAAGACAGATTCACAGAGAATTCAGAAAGCCACTTGTTATAATGACTCCAAAATCTTTGTTGAGAAATAAATACTGTGTTTCAAATATAGAGGACTTTGATAAAAATAATTCATTTCATAGAGTTTTAGAAGATCAAGCCTTAAATAAAAAGAACAAATTAATAGAATTAAAAAAACCAAAAAAGATAAGAAAAGTCGTTCTTTGCTCTGGAAAAATATATTTTGATCTTTTGGCTGCGAGAGAAAAAGAGAAAATTGATGATATTGTTTTTATAAGAATAGAACAACTTTATCCTTTCCCAGTAAGGTCTTTGACAAAAGCTATTAAACCATATGCTGAATATGCTAAATTTATTTGGTGTCAAGAAGAACCTAAAAATATGGGTGCTTGGTTTTCAGTAAGAGATTATATTCAATGGACTTTAGATAATTTAGAGGTTAAAAAGAAATTAAAGTTTATTGGCAGAAATCCTTCAGCTTCACCAGCTACTGGATATGCGAAAAGACATGCAAAACAACAAAAAGAAATTATAGATAAAGTTTTAGAATAATGTCAGATAAAATTGTAGTTCCAGTTTTAGGAGAAAGTATAACAGAAGCAACTGTAGCTAAATGGTTAAAAAATAAAGGTGATAGTGTCGAAGCTGATGAACCTGTTGTTGAACTTGAAACTGATAAAGTAAATTTAGAGGTTCCATCCCCATCAGATGGTGTATTAAGTGAAATAAATGCTCAAAATGGCTCAACGGTTGAGGTAGGAGCCGTTCTTGGATCAATAATCGGAGGAAGTTCAAAAAAAGATGAAACTGAGGATGAACCTAAAGAAGAGAAAGTAGTACATAAAGAGGATAATATCATTAGTTTAAAAAAGGAAGTTGAAACAAAAGAATTTGAAACAAAACTGTTCGATAAGGAAGAAAAAATTTCAGAACCTAATGAAAATACAAGTAAGGAAGAACCGTTAATCCTTACAGAAGAAGTAACCTCTAAAAAAGAGAAATCTAAAAAAACAAAGGATGTATCTGTTTCTCCTGCTGTGAGAAAGATTGCTGCAGATAATAAAATTGACTTAAAAAAAATCCAAGGAACTGGCAGGGATGGAAGAGTTTCAAAAGGTGATCTATTAAGTTTAATGAACATTAAGCCTGGACCTTCTGAGCGGAAAATAAAGTTTGGCCAAGAAGAAAAAATTAAAATGACAAGGCTAAGACAAACAATTGCTAAAAGACTCAAACAAGCTCAAGATAATGCAGCAATGCTTACAACTTTTAATGAAGTTGATATGAGCGGTATAATTGACATGAGAAAAGAAAATCAAAGTGATTTTCAAGATAGGTTTGGCATAAAACTTGGTTTTATGTCCTTTTTTGTTAAAGCTTGCATTGAAAGTCTAAAACTTTTTCCAGCTATTAATGCTGAAATCGAAGGAGAGAACATAATTTATAAGAACTACTATAATATAAGTTTTGCAGTAGGCACCGAAAAAGGTCTTGTGGTTCCAGTTTTAAAAAATGCAGATGAAATGTCTTTCGCAGACATAGAAAAAAAAATTAAAGAATTGTCTGATAAAGCAAGAGATGGAAAGATTACAATTGACGATCTTCAAGGTGGGACATTTACTATCAGCAACGGTGGTGTCTATGGGTCAATGTTATCAACGCCTATTTTAAATTTACCTCAATCCGGAGTTTTAGGAATGCATAATATTGTAGAAAGGCCGCATGTGGTAAATGGTGAAATTAAAATAAGACCAATAATGTATATAGCTTTATCATATGATCATAGAATAATTGATGGGAAAGAGGCAGTATCTTTTTTAAAAAATACAAAAGATAACTTGGAAGATCCAAGAAGATTATTTTTAAATTTATAGTTTATGACAGAAAAATTTGACTCAGTAGTTATTGGTGGCGGACCTGGTGGATATGTTTGCGCTATAAGGTTAGCTCAGTTAGGTCAAAAAACTGCTTGTATAGAAGCTAGAGGTGCTCTAGGTGGAACTTGTTTAAACATTGGATGTATTCCCTCAAAAAGCTTATTAAATTTGTCTGAGAATTTTAAAAAGGCTAAAAATTTTTCTAAACTTGGAATTGAAACAGGAGACGTAAAACTTAATTTAGAAAAGATGATGAAAAATAAGGAAAAAGCAGTTTCAATCTTGACCAAGGGTGTAGAATTTTTATTTAAAAAAAACAAGGTAACTTACTTAAAAGGTTTTGGCAGTTTTATTTCTGACAAGAAAATATCAGTAAAAGGCGAAGATGGTAAAAAAAAAGAGATTGAGGCAAAAAACATTATTATTGCGACTGGATCCGAGGCAATGCCTATGCCTAACGTAGAATTTGATGAAAAAACAATTGTCTCTTCGACAGGCGCCCTATCTTTAAAAGAAGTTCCAAAAAGTCTAGTTGTCGTTGGTGGGGGTTATATAGGTTTAGAAATGGGCTCTGTCTGGTCTAGACTAGGGGCTGAAGTAAATGTAATCGAATTTTTAGATCATATTACACCTGGGATGGATAGAGAGATTTCAGAAGAGTTTATGAAAATATTGAAGAAACAAAATATTAAGTTTCACTTAAATAGAAAAGTAACTAGCATTAAAAAAACTAACAACGGTGTACAAATTTCAACGTCAGATAAGAATGGAGATAGTAAAGATTTTAATTGTGATGTAGCTCTAATTTCAATTGGAAGAAAACCGTTCACATCTAATTTAAATTTGAGTTCTGCAGGAGTAAAATCAGATGAAAAAGGAAGGATTAAAATTGACAAAAAATTTCAAACTTCAGCAAAAAATATTTACGCTATTGGAGATGTAATTGATGGCCCAATGTTAGCTCACAAAGCTGAAGAGGAAGGGATCGCAGTTGCAGAAATAATTGCAGGCCAATCTGGCCATGTAAACTACGACTTAATTCCAGGGGTAATTTACACTACTCCTGAGGTAGCAAGTATAGGCTTAACTGAGGAGCAACTAAAAGAAAAGAATAAGTCTTATAAAATTGGAAAGTTTCCCTTTATGGCTAACTCAAGAGCTAAAGCAATTGATGAGCCCGAAGGATTCGTAAAAATTTTAGCCGATAAAGATACTGATAAAGTTTTAGGAGTACACATGATAGGGCCTCATGTAGGAGAAATGATCGCAGAAATGGCAGTTGCAATGGAGTTTGGAGCAAGTTCTGAGGATATCGCACGAACGTGCCATGCCCATCCAACATTCTCTGAGGCAATAAAAGAAGCGGCTTTATCTGTTGAAAAAAGACAAATACACTCTTAAGATTTTTTTCATTACAAAATGAAAGTACCAGTACTATTACCAAACATTTTTGATCACCCATTTACATACACTTCAAAAGAAAAACTTAAAATTGGCGACTATGTAGAAGTGCCTTTTGGTAAAAAAAAAATGATAGGTATTATCTGGGATGATTTTGAGGAAGGGCCTAAAAAAAAATTTAAAATCAAAGAAATTATAAAAAAATTTACAAAAGATCCTTTAGAAAATAAAACAATAAAATTTTTAAACTGGTTTTCTGACTATAATATTGTTCCAAAGGGTATGGCGTTAAAGCTTCATCTAGTAAATAATTCTTTAGAAGAAGATTATAAAGCAGACACTTATGATCAGTTTAATAAAAAACACCCAACCAAAGATTATAGTCTTAGTATTCAGCAAAAAAAAAGTTTGTTAGAAATAGAAAAGGGGGATAAAAATTTTAGAGTTCATGTATTACAAGGGACTACGGGTTCAGGAAAAACAATAGTTTATTTTAATGCAATTAAAAAAAAACTAAATGAAGGGTATCAATCTTTGATTTTACTTCCTGAAATCGGCCTTACAAAAGAATTTGAAAAAAATTTCATTTCTTTTTTTGGTTTTAAACCAGCTATTTGGCATTCATCAGTTACAAAGAAAAATAAAAAGATAATTTGGAGCGGTTTGAAATCAGGAAAGATTAAAGTTGTCATAGGGGCTAGGTCAGCTTTATTTTTACCTTTTAAAAAGTTAGGTCTTATTACGATAGATGAAGAACACGACCAATCCTACAAACAAGATGAGGGTGTAAACTATCATGCTAGAGATATGGCAATATCCAGAGCATCATTTGAAAATATACCTATCAATTTGATATCTGCTGTTCCATCTATAGAAACTTATAAAAATATTAAAGGAAAAAAGTTTCATTCATCTAGGTTAACTGAGCGATTTAGAGATGCAAAGTTGCCCGATTATGAAATTATAAAAATAAAAAAAAGTGAAAAAAAAGGAACATTTATTTCAGAGGAATTGATTGAAAAAGTAAAAGATAATTTATCTAGGAATAATCAGGTTTTATTTTTTGTAAATAGAAGAGGTTACTCGCCATTTGTATTATGTAAAAATTGTTTGAAAACTTTTGACTGTCCTTCTTGTTCAATTAATCTTGTTTATCATAAGATAAGAAATAGAGTTTTATGTCATTATTGTGGTTATTCCACAGAAATGGAACGAGACTGCTCCTCAAAGGAGTCTAAATGTGATTTTAGCTTTAGTGGTCCGGGAGTGGAAAAAATACTTGAGGAAATTAAAAAGGTTTTTCCTGACAAAAACACTTTAATTTTCTCAAGTGACACCATGAATAAAAAGGACTCATCTTCTAAAATCCAAGAGATAATAGATAATAAGATTAATATTTTAATTGGTACTCAACTGATTTCAAAAGGTTTTCATTTTCCTAACCTGAACTGTATTATTGTATTGGATATTGATTATTCTTCTAGAGGTTACGATTTAAGAAGTGCTGAAAAAACTGTGCAGCTTTACCACCAACTATCAGGCAGAGCCGGTCGAGAAGGAAAGCCTTCGACTGTTTATTTTCAAACAATGAATTTAAACTCAGATTACATATCACAAATCGTAAATCCTGATCCTTATATTTTTTTGGATAAAGAATTAATTCTAAGGGAAAAGAATTTATTACCTCCTTTTGAGAGATTTATATCAATTATAGTTAGTGCTCAAAATAGCAAAAAATCCGACCAGGCATCATTTGAATTGTCAGAATTTTTAAAAAAAAACCTTAAAGTCAAGATTCTTGGACCAGTAAATGCTCCGATTTATAAAATCAGAGGAAATTACAGGAATAGGATTTTATTAAGATCTTCAAAGAATATTTCATCTCAGAAAAACTTAAAAACGGCTCTTAAAAGATTTAATATCCCAAAAGGAATAAAACTTTCAGTTGATGTTGATCCAATAAATTTCAATTAACTGTTATTTTTGTGACTTTTTTTAAAGCTCTTACTTGATCGTTACTTGCCTATATGTTAATTAATCTGAAAATTTATCAGCAATTATAAAGGATCTAACTTGTCTAATTCCCAAAATAAAGCAACAAACAGTTATGCTCAGTCTTTGTTTGAGCTTGCGAAAGAGAATAGTGTGTTAAATGAAATTGAGGTACAGGCAAAGTCCTTATACAGCGTAATTAAAGACTCTCAGGATTTCTCAACTTTTATAAAAGATCCTACATTCAAACAAGATAAGCAGCTTGAGATTTTTAGTGCAATTTTTGAAAAAGTAAAATTGAACAGCTTATTTATTAAGTTCATAAAATTTCTTATTTATAAAAGAAGAATATTTTTTTTAAAAAATATTTTAAACGATTTTATCAACTATTGTTCAATTCAAAGAGGAGAAGTTAGAGCTGAGCTTGTATCCTCGAAAAAATTAGACAACTCTCAGATAGAAAAAATTAAAGAGGAAATGACTAAAGACTTTAATTCAAAAATTAACTTAAGTTATAAGATCGATGAATCATTGCTTGCTGGAGTAAAAATAAAAATTGGAAGCATTATGATTGATAACTCTTTAAAGAATAAATTAATGAAAATGAAAAACTCAATGAAGGAAGTATAATGGATATTAACCCATCAGAAGTAACAAAAATATTAAAAGAACAAATCAAAAAATTCGGAGATAAATCTGAAGTTACAGAAATTGGTCAAGTTTTATCTGTAGGAGATGGAATAGCAAGAATTTATGGTCTCGACAATGTTCAAGCTGGTGAGATGGTAGAATTTGCAGATGGTTCTAAAGGTATGGCATTAAACTTAGAAAGCGATAACGTTGGGGTAGTTATTTTTGGTGATGATAGAGCAGTTAAAGAAGGTGATACAGTCAAAAGAACTGGAGCGATTGTTGACACACCAGTTGGGAAAGAATTACTTGGAAGAGTTGTTGATGGGTTAGGAAATCCAATAGACGGCAAAGGAGCTTTAGACAAAAGTATTAAACGAAGTAGAGTCGAAGTGAAAGCACCAGGAATTATTCCAAGAAAATCTGTCAGCGAACCAATGCAAACAGGTTTAAAATCAATTGATAGTTTGGTTCCAATAGGGAGAGGTCAAAGGGAATTAATTATTGGAGATCGTCAAACAGGAAAAACTGCTGTTGCTATTGATGCGATAATTAATCAAAAAAAGATAAACGAGTCAGGTGATGAAAAACAAAAACTTTATTGTATTTATGTTGCAATAGGTCAAAAACGATCGACTGTAAGACAGATAGAGAAAACTTTAGAAGAGGCTGGAGCTATGGAATATACAACAATTGTTGCGGCAACAGCTTCAGATGCAGCTCCATTACAATTTTTAGCTCCATATACTGGATGTGCTATGGGTGAATATTTTAGAGACAATGGAATGCATGCTTTAATTATTTATGACGATCTTTCAAAACAAGCAGTAGCCTACAGACAAATGTCACTTCTTTTAAGACGTCCTCCAGGAAGAGAAGCATATCCAGGAGATGTTTTTTATTTACATAGTCGATTACTTGAAAGAGCAGCAAAATTAGGTGACGAACATGGCGGAGGATCATTAACTGCGTTGCCAATCATCGAAACTCAAGCAGGAGACGTATCAGCTTACATACCTACTAACGTAATCTCAATTACTGATGGACAAATATTTTTAGAAACAGAACTATTCAATCAAGGAATAAGACCTGCAATTAATGTTGGCTTATCAGTTTCAAGGGTAGGGTCTTCTGCTCAAACAAAAGCTATGAAAAAAGTTTCTGGATCTATGAAACTTGAACTTGCTCAATATAGAGAGATGGCAGCTTTTGCACAGTTTGGATCTGACTTAGATGCGTCAACTCAAAAACTTTTAAACAGAGGAGCAAAATTAACTGAATTATTGAAACAAAAACAATATTCTCCAATGACAGTAGCTGAGCAAGTCATCTCTGTCTTTTGTGGTGTAAAAGGTCACTTAGACGATATTCAACAAAAAGATATATCAAAATTTGAGAAAGATATAATTGAGAAATGTAAATCTGAACAACCAGATTTGATAAATTCAATAATTTCATCAGGAAAACTTGAAGAAGATAATGAGAAAAAATTAACGAGTATTATTTTGGATTTAAAGAAAAATTTCGATAAGTAATTATGGCTAGTTTAGACGATTTAAAAAAAAGAATAACAAGTGTAAAATCTACACAAAAAATTACAAAAGCAATGAAAATGGTTGCAGCCGCAAAGCTTAGAAAAGCTCAGGAAAGTGCTGAAAAAGGAAGGCCTTACTCTGATAAGATGCATAATATAATCTTAAATTTGTCTAAGAATATAAATGATAAGGAAAATGCACCAAAGCTTTTAGCTGGCTCAGGTAAAGATAATGTGCATCTTTGTGTGGTAATGACCTCTGACAGAGGTTTATGTGGAGGTTTTAATTCAAACATCACCAAAAAAGCAAAGTCCTATTTCAAAAAAATATTAGATAGTGGTAAGGAGCTTAAGATAGTAACTGTTGGATCAAAAGGATTTGACCAACTTAAAAGAGCTTATAAAGAGCATATAATTGAGAATATTTCTTTCAAAGAATCTAAAAATGTAAATTACTTTGACGCTGATAAAGTAGGAAAAATGATAATTGAGAAATTTGAGAAAGGAGAATTCGATGTTTGCACAATCTTCTTTAACAAATTCAAAAATGTTATTACCCAAATACCTCAAGAACAACAAATTATCCCATTAAAATCTGAGAAATCAGACGATAAAAATGATGTTATGAATTACGAGTTTGAGCCCGAGGAGGATGAAATATTAAATAACTTGTTACCAAAGAATATTTCAACACAAATTTTTAAAGCAATGTTGGAGAATTCGGCTAGCGAACAAGGATCAAGAATGAGTGCAATGGATAATGCGACAAGAAATGCCGGGGAAATGGTTGAGAAACTCACAATTGAATATAATAGAAGTCGACAAGCAGCTATTACAAAAGAATTAATTGAAATAATATCAGGAGCAGAAAGTTTATAAAATGAGAAAAGGAAAAATAACTCAAATCATCGGAGCAGTTGTCGATGTAAGTTTTGAAGGAGAATTACCCGAGATTTTAACTGCACTAGAATGTAAAAATGCTGGGAACAGGTTAGTTTTAGAAGTAGCCCAACATTTGGGGGAGTCTAGTGTGAGAACCATTGCTATGGACTCTACAGAGGGTCTTAAAAGGGGAGATGAAGTAACAGATACAGGTGCACCAATTAAAGTACCAGTCGGACCAGAAACTTTAGGAAGAATTATAAATGTCATTGGCGAACCTATTGATGAAAAAGGTGATGTTAAGAGTAAAGAAAATTGGCCAATTCATAGAGCGGCCCCAGAATTTAATGATCAATCTACAGAGACTGAAATATTAGTTACAGGTATAAAAGTAATTGATCTTTTAGCGCCATATGCAAAGGGTGGAAAAATTGGATTATTTGGTGGCGCAGGTGTTGGAAAGACTGTTTTAATTATGGAATTGATAAATAACGTTGCTAAAGCACATGGTGGCTTTTCAGTTTTTGCAGGTGTAGGGGAAAGAACTAGAGAAGGAAATGACCTTTATCATGAGATGATTGACTCAGGAGTAATTAAACCAGAAGGCAAAGGTTCAAAAGCTGCATTAGTCTATGGTCAAATGAACGAGCCCCCAGGAGCAAGAGCAAGGGTCGCGTTAACTGGATTGACTGTTGCTGAATATTTTAGAGATCAAGAAGGCCAAGACGTATTATTTTTCGTTGATAATATTTTTAGATTTACTCAAGCTGGTTCAGAAGTTTCTGCATTATTAGGTAGGATACCTTCAGCTGTTGGATATCAACCAACTCTTGCTACCGATATGGGCAATTTACAAGAGAGAATTACGACGACAAACAAGGGCTCAATTACTTCAGTACAAGCGATTTATGTGCCTGCAGATGACCTAACTGACCCTGCACCAGCAACATCTTTTGCTCACTTAGATGCAACAACAGTATTATCGAGACAGATAGCAGAAATAGGTATTTATCCTGCAGTTGATCCTCTAGACTCTACTTCAAGAATACTAGATCCAAGGATTGTTGGTGATGAACATTATAGAGTAGCTAGAGAAGTACAAAAAGTGCTTCAGACCTACAAATCTTTACAAGATATCATTGCAATTCTCGGAATGGATGAACTATCCGAAGAGGACAAATTAATTGTAGCCAGAGCTAGAAAAATACAAAGATTTTTATCTCAACCATTTTTTGTTGCGGAGGTTTTTACTGGATCACCTGGAAAATTAGTAGATCTAGACTCAACTATAAAAGGGTTTGATGCAATTTGTAAGGGTGAATATGATCATCTTCCCGAGGCAGCATTTTATATGGTTGGTACTATCGAAGAGGCCATTGAGAAAGCTAAGAAAATGGAGAAAGAAGCCGCTGCATAATGTCAGATTCGTTTAACTTGGAAATTGTTAATCCAGAAAAATTATTCCTTTCTTTAGATAATGTATCTGAAGTAGTTGTGCCTGCATTTGAAGGTGATATGGGTATTTTGAAAGATCACATATCTATAATTTCATTTTTAAAACCTGGAATAGTAAAGGTTTTTAAAGGCAATGAAGTAAAAGAATTATATGTTGAAGATGGAATTATTGAATTTAGTGAAAATTCTTTATCAATTCTTACCAGCAGAATTATCGACATAAAAGAAATAAAAAAAGACGATTTAAGCTCAATGATAAATGAGGCCAATGAAGTTTTAAAAGATGAAAATTTAGACGATCAAAAAAGATTTATAGCAAATCAAAAAATTGATGTTTTGAATAGACTCAATTAGATTATTTTAAAATATCCATAACTTTTTTTTTGACTTCATTATAAACATCTAATTTGAAATCAACCACATTTTTCGTAATATCTTCAAGGTTTATCCATTTCCACTCTAAGAACTCAGGCTTTTTGGTTTTTATATTTATTTCGTTATCACTACCCAGAAATCTCATACAAAACCACTTTTGTATTTGACCTTTGTATTTTCCTTTCCATATAATTCCTAAAAGATTTTGAGGAAGCAGATAAGTTTGAAAACCGTCCAACTCTTTAATTAATTTAACGTTTTTTATACTTGTTTCTTCTTCTAACTCTCTTGTAGCTGCATCAAGATAGTCCTCATTTTCATCAATTCCACCCTGAGGCATTTGCCAATAATTGTTTGGATTATCTATTCTTTTTGCTACAAAGACTTCGTTATTTTGATTAAGTAAAACAATGCCCACTCCTTTTCTAAGTGGCAACTTTTTAAACTTTTCGAGCATCTATCCCGCTAAAAGTTTACGAGCAAAATTTAATTGATTATCGGTTTCTGTATCAATTCGAAAATCACTCTCTTCTTCTTCAATTGATATATCTGGAGCTACACCAACCTCTGAAATCGATTTTCCTGAGGGTAAATAATATTTTGAAATTGTTAGTCTAATTGCTCCCTCATTTTTAAGAGGAATTATTGATTGCACAGAACCTTTTCCATATGTGCTTTCACCAACCAAAACTGCTCTTTTGTGATCCTTTAATGCTCCCGCAACTATTTCAGATGCTGATGCAGACCCATTATTAATTAAAACTACAAGAGTTTTACCATTTATTAAATCTCCACTACTTGCAAACCATTTTCTATTTTCACTTTTTTGTCGGCCCTTGGTCGATACAATTTCTCCATCTTCAAGAAAAAAATCTGATATTTTAATTGCTTGAGATAATAATCCTCCAGGATTATTACGTAAGTCAAGGATATAGCTTTCAATTTTTTTATCTCTTTTAAATTTTTTAATCTCAGTTTTGATTTGACTACCACTATTTTCATTAAATGACGTCAATCTTAAATAACCAATTTTTTTATCATAAGTCTTTGATTTCACTGATGCGATTTGAATAATTTCTCTTGTAATATTGAATATTAATGATTTCTTTTTCCCAACTCTTCTAACTGTAATTTCGATACTACTTCCAACTGGTCCTCTCATTAAATCAACGGCTTCAGTCAATGTCTTTCCTTGTACCTGCGTGTCATTTATTTTCACTATGTAATCACCTGCTTTAACACCAGCTTTGTCAGCTGGAGAATTATCTATTGGAGATATTACTTTGACAACACCTGCTTCCATACCGACTTCGATTCCTAATCCCCCAAATTTACCGCTTGTTTCAGTTTCCATTTGTTTAAGATCCTCTGGTGATAAATATGCAGAATATGGGTCAAGTGATCTTAAGACTCCATCGATTGCAGCATCCATTGCTTCAGCTTGGTCTATCTCTTCAACATATTCTTTGTTTACTTTATCAAGCACTTCTCCAAATAAATCTACTTTATCGTAAATGTTATCATTATTTGAAAATGCAAGTGTAAACGTATGAAAAATTATAATTGTAAAAATAATTATTCTCATTAAACAATAACTTTCTCTTTTGGAATTAACTCAGACCAAATTTTTTCTAATTCATAAAACTTTCTTTTCTCTGGATTAAAAATATGAACTACAATGTCTATTCCATCTACTAGTTTCCACTCAGCACTATCTTTTCCCTCAATTTTACAATTTTTTAATCCGTTATTTTTAAACTTTTCCAAAACTTGTTCAGAAAGAGACTGGATATGTCTAGAAGACGTTCCACTTGCAACAATCATATAGTCAGCTATTGAGGATTTATCTTTAAGATCTATAGATACTATGTCTAAAGCTTTGTTACTATCGAGTGTTTTGATGATGATTTTTTTTAAGTCTAAGTTTTCGGCCATTAATTATTTACCTTATCAAATATTTCTTATTTGAGAAGATGAAATATTTACCTTATTAAAACTTATGTATTTTAGACCCCTTTTTTTTAAGTTCTTATAAGCCACTGATTCCTTTGATCTTTTTTTGTAACCACTTCTATCAAAAACCAAAATTTTTGCCAACTTTCCAATTTTGGACCAATTATTCCATTTATGAAAATTTATGAGATTATCAGCTCCCATTATAAAAAAAATTTCGTTACTGCAATTCTTTTTAAAAAATTTTATAAGCTTAATTGTCTTATTAGATTTAATTTTTTTTTCATAAAAACCCACAGTCACATACTTTGTTTTTTTTGTTAAACTTTTTGCAATTTGGACTCTTTTTTTAAGGCTATAAAAACTTTTACTTTTAAAAGGGTTTTTTTCTGTAATAGCCCATACAATTTTGTCTAATTTAAATAATCTTTTAGCAACTTTAGAAATTTTTAAATGTCCTTTGTGAGCAGGATCAAAAGTTCCGCCAAGAATACCTAGTCTAACTTTTTTTTTAAGATCGTATTTGGCCATTTCCTATTACTTCATATTTATAAGATACAAGTTGATTTAAACCAACAGGACCTCTAGGTGGCAATTTATTAGTTGAAATACCTACTTCACCACCAAAGCCAAGTTCAGCTCCGTCTGCAAATTGAGTCGATGAATTATGAATTAAGATTGAACTTTTCACATTTTCAAAAAAGTATTTTGTATTTTTTTTATTATTAGAAATAATTGCCTCAGTATGTGAGGTACCATACTTATTAATGTGTTCGACGGCATCCTCTATATTGTTGACTTTTTTAACAGAAATTTTTAATGACAAGTATTCGGTCGACCAATCTTTTGGTGTTGCTTTATGAATTTTTTTTGGAGAAATTTTTCTGATAGTGTCGTCAGCATATATTTCACAATTATTTTTTAATAAATCTTTAATAATTAAATTGATTTTTTCGCTAGATAGTTTTCTATGAACAAGCAATGTCTCTGTAGCACCACAAATTCCAGGGTTTCTTAATTTTGCATTTAATATAATTTTACTTGCCATTTTGTGATTTACGTTTTCATCTACAAATGTATGACACAAACCTTCAAGATGTCCTATGGTAGGTATATTTGAATATTTTTTTACCTTTTTTACTAAATTTTTGCCACCTCTAGGAATTATTACATCTATGTAAGACTCCATTTTAGACAATAAAAAATCTACCACTTTTCTATTTTTTTTTTCAATAAATTGAACAAAATTTGAATCTACCTTATTTTTCTTAAGAGCTTTTCTGAATAAGTTTGAGATAATTTTATTAGAATTAAAAGCCTCTGAACCTCCTTTTAATATTACACTATTTCCAGATTTAAAACATAAGGCAGAGACGTCTGAAGTTACGTTTGGCCTACTTTCATAAATAACTCCAATTACCCCAATAGGAATAGTAACTTTTCTAACCTTTAATTTGTTAGGTCGACTCCATTTAGAAACCACTCTATTTACTGGGTCTTTAAGTTTAATTATTTCTAATACAGATTTTCTGATACCTTCAATTTTTGTATCATTAAGCTCTAATCTATTTATTAAATTGATATCAAGTCTTTTTTGTCTAGCTATCTTCAGGTCCTTTAAATTTTCTTTTAAAATTTTGTCATTATATTTAGTTAACAAGCTCACATAGTCTTTTAAAATTTTATTTTTTTTTTCTTTATTAATAACTTTTAATCCTGCCTTAACTGCGTTCATTCCAATTCTATTTAAATAATTTTTCATTTACTAAATCCCACCATATCATCTTTATGAACTACTTCAGACTTAGTTTTATACCCTAATATTTTATTAATCTTGTCAGAATGTTGCCCTTTAATCTTACTTATCTCTTCAGACGAGAAAGAGCTTAAACCTCTCCCTAATTCAAAGTTTTTCTCATCTACAATTTTTATATGATCCCCTTTATCAAAGTTACCTTTTATATTTTTAATTCCAGCTGCAAGAAGACTTTTTCCTTTTTTAAGAGCTATAATAGCTCCATTGTCTATCATCAACTCACCTTTTGGTGAGACAGAGCTTGCTATCCACTTCTTCCTTGCATCTAATTTTGAAATTTCTGGCAAAAACCATGTACACTCTTTGGATAAATTAATATGTTTTAATGGGTTTAATATTAAACCACTAGAGATCACCATTTTACATCCCGCTAAACCACATATCTTTGCTGCTTCAATTTTAGTTAACATACCTCCTGATCCGTATTCACCAGTTGTTTTATTTGCAATTTTAAATACATTCTCATCAATTTTTTTCACCTCTTTAATTAATTTTGCATCTTTATGAACTTTAGGATTTTTATTATAAAGCCCCCCAACATCTGAAAGTAGAATAAGACAATCAGCGTTAGATATTTGAGCAACTCTTGAAGCAAGTCTGTCATTATCACCATATTTTATTTCTGATGTAGCGATACTATCGTTTTCGTTTACAACCGGTATAAAACCAATATCAAAAAGATTGTCTAATGTTCTTCTTGCATTTATGGCTCTTCTTCTTACTTCAGTGTCCTCAAGAGTAATTAATATTTGAGATATGTCCATTTTCTTTTTAGAGAAGTTTTTTTTCAATAGATTCATTAATTCTATTTGACCTATTGATGCGACGGCTTGGCTCTTATCAATTTTAAGATTTTTTTTATCAAGATTAAGTTTTTTACATCCTAAAGCTATTGCTCCTGAACTTACAATTATAATTCTTTTACCTGCTTTTTTGAAACCCTGGATATCCTTTACAAAACTATCTAGCCATTTACTTCTAATCTTTTTTTTCTCATCAATTATTAATGATGATCCAATTTTAATTACTATTGTGTTTAATTTATCAAAATACATATTCTAATAGTTTCGATTTAATCTTTGAAATTTTTGATTTATCTAAGGTAGATAAATCATAAATTTTTTTCTTGATTTTGCCGCTTAAAATTTTCTTTTTTGAATCTAAATTTTTTTTATCAATAAGATCAATTTTATTAAGCACAATTATCTCGTTTTTTTTTAAAAGAGATTTACTATATTTGCCTAACTCAGCTCTTATTTGTTTATATGATCTGATCAAATCTTCTTCTGTTACATCAATTAAATGAAGCAAGGTTTTACACCTTTCAATATGTTTTAAAAATTTTGTTCCTAAACCCACCCCTTTGTGAGCACCTTCTATAAGTCCAGGAATGTCTGCTAAAGTAATTTCTTTATCATCATATACCGCAACACCCAAATTAGGGTTTAGGGTTGTAAATTTATAATTTGCAATTTTTGGGTTTGCGCTTGTTATTGACGCTAGTAAACTTGATTTACCTGCATTAGGTAATCCTATAATTCCTATGTCTGCAATAGTTTTTAATTGCAACCATATCCAAAAATCTTCACCTTTAAGTCCTTTGGTAAATTTACGTGGCGCTCTGTTTGTTGAAGATTTAAATCTCGTATTTCCAAAACCACCTTTTCCACCTATTGCGGCAGTATATTCTTCCTTCTCTTTTTTAAAATCGAAAATTAAAGTTTTATTATCCTCTTCGAAAACTTGCGTTCCAATCGGAACTTTTAAGTATAAATTATCTCCACCTTTTCCAGTTTGATTTTTTCCTTTTCCATCACCACCTCTTTCAGCTTTGAAATGTTGTTGATATCTATAATCTATCAAAGTATTTAAGTTTCTTTCAGAGACAAGTACTACTGATCCACCTTTTCCACCATCGCCTCCATCAGGGCCACCAAATTCTACAAATTTTTCTCTTCTAAAACTTGGAGATCCAGATCCACCGTCGCCAGCTTTAATATATATCTTTACTTGATCTAAAAATTTCATAAAACAACAGGGTAAGTTGTTTGGATATTAATTGGGTTTAACTGAAACGTAAGTCCTATCAGACTTTGATTTTTTGAAAATAACTTTCCCTTTTATCACCGAAAAGATTGAATGATCTTTTCCCATACCAACATTTTGTCCAGGGAAAATTTTTGTTCCCCTTTGTCTAACAATAATATTTCCAGGCACCACAAACTGACCCCCATATTTTTTTACTCCAAGACGTCTTCCTGCACTATCTCTTCCGTTCCTTGACGATCCACCTGCTTTTTTTGTTGCCATTATTTAACTTTAGTTGTTGTTTTTTTTTCTTCTTTTTTTTTGGTTACTTTAGTAATTTTCTCTGCCTCAGACAAGACCTTTCCATCTTTTGACATAATTTTGTTTACTCTTATTAATGAAAATTGTTGTCTGTGACCGTTTTTTCTTCTTGAATTTTTACGTCTACGTTTTTTAAATATTAAAACAGTTCTATTTTTTGAATTTTTTATTAATTCAGCCTCAACTTTTGCACCAGATACAACAGGGTTACCTAACTCAATATTTTTGTCATCACCGTATGCCAAAATCTCTTTGAACTCTATTTTACTATTTGGCTTACCTTCTGGAAATTTTTCAATTTTTAAAATTTCTCCAGCTTTGACTTTATATTGTTTCCCACCTGTTTGTATGACTGCAAATGACATAAAAGTAATTTCTAAATTATGCTGCAATATAGTTATAAGGTATTTATAGTCAAGTTATATCGATTAAAAATTATCCTTTAAATCCCTTAATTTTGAAAATTCTTCCTGATTTTTTGCTCTTAAAAAAATGTTACAATTCAATTCCTCTTTTATTGTAGATGGCACAGAAGGAAAACCACTATCCAATTTTTTTTTAATATTTAGAATCTTTTTATTAAGTTCAGAATTGTTTTGATCAAATCTTTGACAAAAAATTGCATTATTTAATGTATATTCATGTCCAAAGTATACATTTGTTTCAGGTGGTAAAACTTTTAACCTAGATAATGAATTAAACATATCTTCATAGCTCCCCTCAAAAATTCTTCCACACCCCAAAGAAAACAATGTGTCTCCTGTAAAAACTGTTTTTTCGTTAAAAAAATGAAAGCATATATGTCCAGAAGTGTGCCCAGGTACATGAATTACTTTAAATTCAAATATGCCATCCTTCCAAACCTGATTATCTTTTAAGGGAATATCAATCATAGGAATTCTATCTTTATCATCTTCAAAGGCTAGAATTTTTGCGTCAAACTTACTTTTAAGGATGTTATTTCCACCAATATGATCACCATGATGATGAGTATTTAGAATGTATTTTAAATTTAAATTATTTTTTTTGATATACTCTAATACTGGTTTTGCCTCACCAGGATCTACCACGCAAGTATCCAGGTTTTTTTCATTGATTAGCAAATATGAAAAATTGTCAGTAAGACATTTTATTATTTCAATTTTCATTTTATTTCTCTAGTATAAAAATTCCTAATTCAGAAAACAAATTCTGAAATTTTAGATTTTTTAAATTAATCTTAATATTTCTTTGCTTGCAATAATTTTCAAAATCTTTAATTGTACACATATGCAAGTTTGGAGTATTATACCATTCATTAGGTAAATTTTCTGTAACTGGCATTGTGCCCTTCAAAAGTAAATGAAGTCTTACTTTCCAGTGTCCAAAATTTGGGATTGACACAATTGCTTTTTTGCCAACCCTTAGTAATTCATTTAATACATTTTCTGGATCTAAGAAGGCTTGTAAAGTTTGACTTAGAATTACAAAATCAAAAGAGTTATCTGGAAATTGCCTCAAATCTTTTTCTGCATCACCTTCAATAACAGTTAAACCTTTTTCAACACACTTTTGAACATTTGATTTTGATAATTCAATTCCCCTTATATCTTTACTGATATTTTCAGTTATATATTTCATTAATTCGCCATTCCCACACCCTACATCTAAAATCTTGGCGTTTTTCGTCACTAAGTTTGCGATATTATAAAATTCTTTTTTCATTAAATTTTCTCATAAGATTTGTTTAAAAAATTCCTCACAGTGTTGAGGAAGTCTGGAACATCAAGTAAAAAAGAGTCGTGTCCTTTATCAGATGTAATTTCAACAAATCCAACGTCTTTACCAATAGCATTAAGTGCTATCACTATTTCTCTGTTTTCAGATGTTGGATAGAGCCAGTCTGATGTAAAAGATATAATAAAAAATTTTGTATTACTTTTTTCAAAAGCTTTGGATAGATTACCTCCAAACTTTTTTGTTAAGTCAAAATAATCCATAGCTCTTGTGATATATAAATAGCTATTTGCATCAAACCTATCTACAAAAACTGAGCCTTGATATCTTAGATAACTTTCTATTTGAAAGTCAGCATCAAAGCTAAATTTTAAATCATCTCTTTCTTGCAGCTTTCTACCAAACTTTTCTTGAAGACCTGCTTTGGATAAATAAGTTATGTGCGCTGCCATTCTCGCGACTGCAAGACCTTTATCTGGCTGTTTATTTTGTTCCTCATAAAACCCATCCTGCCAATTCCTATCTGCCATTATAGACTGTCTACCAAGTTCATTAAGAGCAATATTTTGAGCTGAATGACTTGCAGTGCAGGCAATTGGTATTGCGGTATGAGCCTTATTTGGGAAGTTAGATACAAACTGAAGGACTTGCATTCCACCCATAGATCCTCCAATAACGCAGAATAATTTTTCAATTTCAAAATATTCTAAAAGGTTATATTGAGCATTAACCATATCATTTATTGTGATTACAGGAAAATTAGTTCCGTAAGGTTTTTTTGTTTTCGAATTTATATCACTTGGTCCAAAAGAACCCATACATCCTCCAATAACGTTAGCTGCAATTACAAAATATTTATCAGTATCAATAGCTTTACCGGGTCCAAGGGCATAATTCCACCAACCGTCTTTCTTAGTAATTGGATTAGTTCCTGAAGCAAACTGGTCTCCTGTTAGTGCATGAAAAACTAAAATAGCATTATCTTTTTTATCATTTAATTTCCCATATGTTTCATAAGCTAATGGAAAATCACTGATTGTCTGACCACAATCAAGTTTCAACGGTTTTTTTACCAATAAAGTTTTTATTTTATCTTTTTCACTCATAGTTTTTTTGTGAATTGTGAGGAAAAAAAACTTATTTAGCGGTTTTTTTATAGCGCTCGCAATTCAGTTAAATCAGCGCAGAATTCTTTTATAACATGTTATTATTTATGTCAATTATATCCCGCAGAGGGTTAATTTTATTTAAATAACCAGTATATTATTTATATATATCATTATGCAAAAATTAAACTATAGAAAAATAAATGTGCAAAGCTATGTACCCGGCAAGTCAAATATTTTAAGAAAAAAAAATATTATTAAACTATCTGCAAATGAATCTGCACTTGGCCAATCACCTAAATCCAGAAAGATAATTTCAAGTATAAAAAAGCTGGATAAATATCCAGATAGCAAAACAAGAACTTTAAGGAGAGAAATCTCACAAAAATTCAAATGTAGTTTTGATCAAATTATTTGTGGCTCAGGATCTGATGAAGTCATACAATTATTGTGTCAATTATTTTTACAAAAAAAAGATGAGGTTATTGTTCCTCAGTACAGTTTTTTAATGTATAGGATTTACAGCAATATAATTGGCTCAAAAGTAATTTTTTCTAAGGAAAATAAATTTAAAGTTTCAGTTAAGGGAATTTTGGACAAAGTTTCAAATAAAACAAAAATTGTTTTTTTAGCTAATCCTAATAATCCAACAGGTACTTATTTAACAAAAATAGAGCTTCTCGAATTAAGAAAAAAACTTAGACAAAATATACTTCTTGTAATTGATGATGCTTACTATGAATACATGGTAAATAAAGATTACAAATCTGGATTAGAATTATTTAAGAATAAAAAAAATGTATTTGTTTTAAGGACATTTTCAAAAATATACGGTTTAGCTTCACTAAGAATAGGTTGGGGTTATGGCTCTAAAGATATTGTAAAAGAATTACTTAAAATAAAACCACCATTCAACATAAATAAAATTGCTGAAATGGCTGCAGTTGAAGCATTAAAAGACAAATCATTTATCTCAAAATCAGTTAAACATAATTTAAAATGGGCTCATAAGATTAAAAAAGCTTTAGAAAATTATAAGATTGAAACTAATAAAGTTTCAGCAAATTTTCTCTTATTAGATTTTGATAATTGTAAATATTCTGCTATTAAAATTAAAAAGACTCTTGAAAAAAAAGGAATTATTTTAAGAAGTTTAGAAGCATACAAAATTAAAAATAAGTTAAGATTAACAATTGGAAACACAAGAGAGAATATTCTTCTTCTTAAAACTTTAGAAAAAATATTTGGAAAATGATCAATAAATTATTAATAGTAGGCTGTGGCTTAATAGGCTCATCAATATTAAAGAAGGTTTGTAAAAAAAAGATTGCCAAAAAGATATTTGTTTTTGAAAAATCTAAAAAAAATCAAAGAATATTAAAGAGATTAAAGCTTAAATTTCAATTAATTAAAAAAATGGATAAAAAAATATCTGAATGTGATTTTATTATCATCTGCACCCCTTTAAGTGAATATAAAAAAATATTTTTAGTATGCAATAAATATTCAAAAAAGAATATATTGATTACTGATGTTGGCTCTGCAAAGAGAGATACAATCACTAAAATAAATAGAATCAAAAGAAAAGATATTAACTGGATTTCAAGTCATCCAATAGCAGGCTCCGAGGTATCAGGACCATTGAATGGTAATGAAAATCTGTTTGTAAATAAATGGTCAGTAATAATTAAACAAAAAAAAACACAAATCAAAGAAATGAAAAAAATATTGAAATTTTGGAAACAGCTTGGATCAAAAACAGTTACCATGAATGCAGATCAACATGATAAGATATTTGCAATAACAAGTCATTTACCACATTTAATTGCTTATAATTTAATTTTGACAGCAACTAATTTTAAAATTTCAAATAAAGATAATGTCCTAAGATTTAGCGCTGGAGGATTGAGAGATTTTTCTAGAATTGCTGCTTCAAACGAAATCATGTGGAGAGATATATTCTTTAATAATAAGTCAAATATGCTCAAAGTAATTGATCTTTTTATAAAAAATTTAAAAAAATTTAAAAGTGATATTAAATCAAATAGAAAAAATTTAGAAACTAAATTAAAGAATTTAAAGAAAGTAAGACAAAAGATAGTTTTATTAAAACAAGATACTTCAAAACCAGATTTTGGTAGAACCTAAATCTAAAACTCTTTTATTAAATCTCCAATCATACTTTTGTAATTTTTGATTGTATTAGAAACTTTTTTACTTATGGGTTTATTTGCTTGGTCAAAACTTAAAGTTCTTATTATACGTGAACTTTTGTGGTGGCTCATGACGTTTTCATCCCATTCTAAATTACAAAAGTACAAAATTTTCTCAATTTGATCTTTTGGATTTTCTACTAAGGTTTCATACTTTAGATTGAAAATATTTTTAGGGAATTCTTTTTGCCAAAAACTCATTGTTTTTAGATAAAGTTTATAAAATTTAGCGATATCTTTAAAATCATTCACAAACTGTGTTTTAATTGGAAAATAATTCTTATAAATTGACCAACAGTTGTCTAATGGGTCCCTAGTGCAGTTAATTATTCTGGCTTTTGGAAATAAACTTAAGATCAATCCAATATTATAAAAATTTAATAATTCTTTATCTGTAAAAAAAGAAGATGAATCATTTAATTCTGATATTAAAGAGAGATAATCGTTTCTATGGTTGTCCATTAAAGAGGCATCAATTTTTTTCTCACTTATTATTTTGTTAGCAATTTCTTGAATGTATGGTATTTCACCTCCACCAAAAACACTTTTATGGGATGAGAGCACTTGTTCTATTAACGATGAACCTGAGCGAGGCATACCTACAATAAAAATCAAATCCCTATGAGCCCTAGATGATTTTAAATGTCTAATCTTTTTGTACAGGTTTATATAATTATTAATCTTTTTTTCGTCTTTACTAAAATTATATTTTGTCTCCTTTTTTATCAATTCGTTTCCTATCTTTAAAAATTTAAAAGCATTTTTATAATCTTGAATATCTTCGTAAGCTTTGTGAATGCCATAGTAGAGATGTATTTTTTCTAAATTATTCAAATCGTCATCATTTATTTTATTAAGCATTTCATTTAAGTGTGGATCATTTTTGACGTATTTATGAACTAACGAATATTGACGATCAGCATCAGTCAATTTTTTATTTAATTCTAGTATTTTTTTACAATACTTTTTCGATTCCTCTTTTTGATTAGTAATTCTGTAAATGCCAACTAGATTAAATAAGGCTGGAACTGCATCTTTTTGTATACTTAAAACTTTTTTATAATATTCTATCGACTCTTCAATTTTGTTAGTCTCTCTTTTTAAATTTCCCAAATTATTAAGAATATGAAGATGACGGTTGTCTATTTCTAAACCTTTTTCATAATATTTTTTTGCTACTGAATACTTGTGTAACTTATAAAAACACGTACCTATATTATTAAGGAAATTTGGATGATTGGGATTCAAAGCTAAGGCTTCTCTCATAACACCTATTGATTTTTCAATTTCCCCATTCTTTTGGTAAGCAAAACTTAGTAAGTTAAAAAATAATTGGTGTTTCCTTTTTTTGAGTATTTTATTACATTCTCTTATAACTTCTAAAAAATTCCCTTTGACAAATTTTTGGTAAAGCCTATCGTATTTTTTTTTTAATATTTCATCAGACACTATTTTCATTTTATCCCAATAACTTCTAGGTTAGCAGTTCTTTTAATTAAATTTATGGTTTTTTTAATATCCATAATAATTACTTTTTTTCTTGGACCATAAGCGTGTATCAATTTCTTTTTTGATAAACAAACAGCAACATGTCCTTTCCAAAAAATAATTGCATCCTTTTTAATTGACCTTAATTTTTTGAAATATTTAAATTGAGGCCCTGTGTCTCTGGGACAGTAAAGATTGTTAAATTTATAAAATAGTTGAATTAATCCAGAGCAATCAACTCCATCAAAACTTTTTCCACCCCATTTATATTTGACATTTTTAAAAATGTTTACTCTTTGGAATATTTTTTCTTTATAATTTAAAGGTACAACGTCAGACTTTTGTATCCAATAATTGTCAAAATTAAAAAATCCTTTATTACTTGATTTTACTTGTATTAAGGAAGTGAAACTTAGTTTCATCTTAACTTGAGAAGTTTTAGAAGGTCTTAAAAAGACTTTTGCTTTTAGTGAAGATACTTTATGAGTAGGCTTGTGAATAAGTCCTACAAATTTTTTTTTCTTTATAAATCCTGTATATTTATCATAACTAGTTTTAATTTTGTACCAATTTTTGTATCTTTTCAAAATTTGAAATTTTTCTCCATAAAGAATTTGAGAGGAGAGTTTTGAATTCTTACTTTTATTTTTATATATATTTATACAAGAATACTTATTAATCATTTGTCTTTTATAGGTGCAATTATACCTATCCAATATATCAAGAATAACACCGGCATTCCTAACAAGGCTGTAAGTATGAAGTAATTACTATAGCCCATTACATCCACCCATGCACCAGAATATCCTGCTATAAGTTTAGGCAAAAATAGCATTATTGAACTAAATAAAGCATATTGTGTTGCAGTAAATTTAATTGAGGTCAATCCTGATAAATAAATTACAAAGGCTGCTCCAGCAAATCCACTTGAAATATTATCTGCTGTAATTACAATAATTAAATAATTAATATTTGCATCAACTGTTGCTAGCCAAGCAAAAAGTAAATTACTTAAAGATGCAATTAATGCACCTAAGAACAAAGCTGTCATTGTTCCTTTTTTAGAAGCAAAATAACCTCCTAAAAGACCACCAATTATAGTTGCGAAAACCCCAAAAAACTTTGAGTATGTAGCAATATCTTTTATTGAGTAACCTTTTTCTATATAAAATATATTTGCCATAACACCCATAACTACATCTGCAATTCTATATAAAGAAATAAGCATAAGAATAACTAAAGCGAATCTTCCATATTTTTTTATGAAATTTGTTATTGGAACGATATAACTTTCAGATACCATTTTTTTTTCAACAATTTTTAGTTTTGTCATAAAGACTAATAGAATACCTGAGACTAAAAAACAAAAAAACAACTTTAAACAAGTAAGTGTAAAAATTAAAAAATTGTTATCTTTAATAGAAAAGCTTATGTTTGAATATAGATAGATGAAAACAGCGATAGTGAATAGTATACATAAAAAGAAAACTAAATGGTTATTTGTTTTTTTAAAAATATTTTTTTTTATTTTTGGTTCACTCGAGGTAAGGTTTGCAAATATGCCAACCGCCATAAATAAAGCCATTATGAAATAAACTTTTTGCCATACATTTTGGTTGTAGGTATCTGAACCAAAATAAGCAGCTAACCATAGACTTCCAGCTCCACTTACTAGCATCCCAACTCTATATCCTGCTATATACATCGATGATAAATATCCTTGTTTACTTTGAAAAACTGACTCAATTCTAAATGCGTCAATTATAATATCCTGAGATGCACTAAAAAATGCCAAAAGAACAATAAAAAATGCTGTAGCATACAGATTTTTTTGTGGATCGCTAAATGAAGTGAGTAATAAAGAAAGAATAATTAAAATTTGAACTAATAAAAGCCAACTTCGTCTATGTCCGAATTTTTTAAAAATTGGTAAGCTGAACTTATCTATTATCGGAGCCCATAAATATTTAAACGCATATGCAAAGCCAGCCCAACTAAACAATGTTATTGTACTTCTTTCTATACCAGCTTTAGACAACCAAACTGACAAAGTTGAAAATACTAATAATATAGGTAATCCTGACGAAAACCCAAACAAAAGCATCTTTAATGGCTTTTCCTTAAAGAAGTAATTAAAATTATTTGTCAATTAATTTCTCCAAAATGATGGTAAGAAAATTACTAAAATTGCAAATATTTCTAAACGACCTAAGATCATTCCAACAGACAAAATCCATTTTGATGCTATCGGCAAATTTGCATAATTACTGTTTGGCCCAATCTCGTTTCCTAATCCAGGTCCAACGTTTGATATTGATGAAGCGGCTCCAGAAACTGCTGTAATAAAGTTTAAACCTGTGAGAGTTAAAAGTGCAGATATTACGAAGAAAATTATAATATAAAGATAAATAAATGATATAATTGAAGCTATTAATTTATCTTGGACTACATCATTATTATATTTCAAGTTAATAATCGCTCTTGGATAAATAATTTTCAATAACTGATTTTTTAGAAAAAAATAGAGCATATGCACTCTAAACACCTTAATTCCACAAGTAGTTGATCCTGCGCAACCACCAATGAACATAAGTAATAAAAAAAATATTAAAGGAAAATTTCCCCATTGATCAAACTCTTTAGTAACATAACCAGTTCCTGTTAATATCGAAACTACATTGAAGATAATCGCTCTTAATTGAATTTCGAAAATGCTTTTATTGACGATTGCTAAATAAATAAAAAGTATAAGAATTGAAAAAAAAATTAATTTGAAGAATAATTTTATTTGCTCATCTTTAAATACTATCTTCTTATTACCTGATAAAAATTTTATATATGAAATAAACGGGATACTGCCTAAAATTATAAACACTATAGACACATACTCAATTTTGGCACTTTCAAAAAATCCTATTGACTGATTATAATTAGAGAAACCCCCTGTAGCAATAGTGGTCATCGAGTGAGTAAAACTGTCAAAAAAATTCATCCCGCAAACTTTATAGAAAAACGCACAAAGTAAAGTTAAAGAAAAATAGATAAGAACTAATCTTAGAGAAATTTGTTTTGATTTGGGAAGTATTTTCTCTGAACTATCTCCGCTTGAAATTTTCAAAAGCTGCATACCACCAATATTCATTATAGGCATCAAAGTAATTGCCATCACAATAATTCCAATTCCTCCTAACCACTGGAGTATTGCCCTCCAGCTTAAAATTGCCTTAGGCGCATCAGATAGATTATTGATAATTGTGGCTCCGGTTGTTGTAATTCCAGACATACTTTCAAAGAAAGCATCGGTAACAGATAGATTTAAGTCTGAAAATATAAACGGAATTGACCCAAATATTGCAACTCCTATCCATGACAATGCAGTAAGCAGAAAAGCCTGCTGAGTACTTAAGCTTCTGTTATGATCGATATTGGCTAAAAAAAACAAAGCACCAAAAGTAATTGTGATTATTGAGGATATTACAAAGGTGGAATTAAACTCATTATAAATTAATTGTATAGTAATAGGAGCTAGCATTGAAAAACCTAATACAATCAACAATACACCTAAGGTAAAAAAAACTGTTTTATAATTGGACATTTAATTTGAACATTATTTTATGGAAAATAAATTTCAACATTATATGAATTTAAATATAAGCTAAAAATACAATAAATTCGATTTTTGATGAAAGAAATTAACAAACAAGACATTGAAAATTCAAACTCATGGCCAATCGTTGAGGCAAAAAAAATTTTAAAAGAGAGAAAGTCTTTCATCGAAAAAAAAGGAAAAATAGTTCTTCAAACTGGCTACGGCCCATCAGGGTTGCCTCATATCGGAACTTTTGGTGAGGTGGCACGAACTTCAATGGTAGTTAATGCATTAAATTTATTAACAGACTTACCTAAAGAAATCATCACATTCTCAGATGATATGGATGGTCTTAGAAAAGTACCAGATAACGTACCAAATAAAGAAATTTTAACTGACAATCTTCACAAACCACTAACTAATGTTCCAGATCCTTTTCAAAAGTTTGGTAGTTTCGGAGAACACAACAATGAAATGTTAAAAAAATTTTTAGATCAATTTAATTTTAAATATAATTTTTTAAGCTCAACAAAGTTATATAAAAGTGGCTTCTTTAATGATTCACTCAAAAAAGTTCTTGATAACTATGAAGGAATAATGAACATAATAATCCCAACTCTTGGCAAAGAAAGACAAAAAACTTATAGTCCCTTTTTACCAATATGCCCAAAAACTGGTCACGTTTTGGAAATTCCAGTTTTGGAAATAGATAAATCAAAATCTATAATTACTTTCGATAATAGAGGAGAGAAAATAAACGTTAGTATCCTTGATGGTAAATGTAAACTTCAGTGGAAAGTAGATTGGGCAATGCGTTGGTATGCTTTAGATGTTGATTTTGAGATGTATGGAAAAGACTTGATTGAAAGTGCAATCTTGTCAACTAAAATTGTTAAACTTTTAGGTAAAAAAAACCCGTCTGGTTTTGCTTATGAATTATTTTTAGATGAAAAAGGAGAAAAAATTTCAAAGTCAAAAGGTAATGGTGTTACGATTGAAGAATGGTTAAAATATGCCTCTCCAGAAAGCCTATCTTTGTATATGTATCAGAATCCAAAACGAGCAAAAAAACTTTATAAAGAAATTGTGCCGAAAGCAGTCGATGAATATTTAGATTGTATAGAAAAAAGTAAAAATCAATCAAACAGGGAAGTTTTATTGAATCCAGTTTGGCATGTGCATAACGGAAATATTCCCAAAGAAAACAAAATTATGAGTTATTCAATGCTGTTAAATTTAGTTGAGACAAGTAATGCTAACTCTAAAGATGTTTTGTGGAAATTTGTTGAGAGATATACAAAAGACCTAAACAAAAATGACTATCCAATATTTGATAAATTAATTGAATACTCAATAACATATTTTAACGACATTGCTAAAAGTAATAAAAAATACAAAAATCCAAATAATGAGGAGAAAAAAGCGTTACTAAATCTAATTAAAATGTTAGAGAATTCTCCAGATAACCTTGAACCAGAAGATATTCAAACAAATATTTATACTGTTGGAAAAGAAAATGGCTATAAAGAAAATTTAAGAGACTGGTTCAAATTAATATACGAAGTAGTATTTGGAGTCGAAAATGGACCTAGGTTAGGTTTTTTTATAAGCTTCTTTGGTGTAAAAAATACTATTAAATTAATAAAAGAAAAAATTAATTAATGTTTTCTAAAATAAGACCTTTTATTTTTAAGTTAGATCCTGAATTAGCGCATGATCTTGCAATAAAAGCGCTTAAAACAAATTTAATTGTTAAAGATTATAAAAAGAATGAATTAATTCTTAAAACTAAATTATTTGGAAAAGAAATTCCGAATCCAATTGGTATAGCCGCTGGATTTGATAAAAATGCAGAAGTTTACAATCCTTTATTTAAACTTGGTTTTGGTTTTGTAGAAGTTGGCACTGTTACTCCTTTAAGTCAGTACGGTAATCCAAAACCTAGAGTTTTTAGATTAGAGGAAGATTGTGCTCTAATAAATCGACTAGGATTTAATAATAACGGGGCTGATGACGCAAGATCAAGGATAATTAGAAAAAAACCTATAGGGATGCTTGGAGTAAACATAGGACCCAATTGGAACTCAGAAAATAAAATTGAAGATTATTTAAATTGTTTAAGGAAGTTTCATGATATTGCTGATTATATTACGATAAATATTTCATCACCAAATACGGAGAATTTAAGAGATTTTCATAACAATGAAGAATTAAAAAATTTGTTGGGAAGTATTCATAACGAAAGAGAAAAATTGAAAAGCGATATTCCGATAGCTATAAAAATATCACCTGATATTAATCAAAAAAAAATTGAGGAAATTTGCAGAACAATTTTGGATTATGGTATTAAAGCCGTAATTGTCTCTAACACCACAGATGGTAATCGTGATAGTTTGAAAAATCACAAGAAATTTCAAAAAGGAGGTCTTTCAGGAAAACCTTTGAATGAAATATCTAATAAATTGATAAACAATTTTTATAAAATATTAAATAATAAGATAGATATAATTGGTGTAGGAGGAGTAGACTCTGGTGAGACAGCTTATCAAAAGTTTTTACATGGAGCAAAATTCGTTCAACTTTACACAGGTATGGTTTTTGAAGGCCCAAAAATTGTAAGTAAAATTTCAGATGAGTTAAATAATATTCTTGAAACTAATAATGTAAAAAAATTAAGCGATATTGTTGGAAAAATTTAAAATATCGACTTGACTGACAATTAAACTACATTTATACCACGTTTACTATCATGACTAAAAAATGTGAACTTACCGGTAAAAGACCTTTAAAGGGTCATAAAGTTAGCCATGCAAATAACAAGGTAAAGAGAAGATTTTTACCTAGTATCAAAAAGGTAAATTTTAAAAGTGATATTTTAAACAAAAGCTTAAGACTAAATGTCTCAAATTCTGCTATGCGATCTATTGATAAAAAAGGTAGTTTTGATCAATTTATGAAAGAAGTTAAATCAAAATATTTATCAGATAGACTTAAAAAAGTTAAAAAAAGTATTCTACAAAAATCCGCATAATGAATAAAGTTTTTCTAACCCTGTCTTTTTTTATGGGTTTGGTGGTTTTAGCATCAAACTACCTGGTTCAATTTCCAATAGAATATTACGGTTTAGAGCAATTGCTAACTTATGGTGCTTTTAGTTATCCTATAGCTTTTTTAATTACAGATTTAGCAAACAGATCATATGGAAAGATTGCAGCGAGAAAAATTGTATATTTTGGATTTGTAATTGGAATTAGTTTTACATTATTTTTTTCAACTAATTTTGATGATTTAATATCAGTTAGAATTGCTATTGGATCGGGATCAGCATTTTTAGTTGCTCAACTTTTAGATGTACAAGTTTTCGATAAATTAAGAAAAAAGAAATGGTTTATTGCTCCATTAACATCATCTATTGTTGGATCTACAGTTGATACCTTTTTATTCTTTTCAATTTCTTTTTATGCAACCGGTGTTCCTTGGATTACTTTATCTTTAGGTGATCTAGCAGTTAAAATATTTGTAGCTTTGGTAATGTTAATACCTTTCAGATTATTACTAGGCACTTTAAAGCCAGTTTAAGATTAAACTTTAGGCTCTTGTTGCGTCATGCAATGAATAGCACCAAATCCCCAAATAAGTTTTGAACAATCAATCCCAACAATTTTTTTGTTTTTAAAGAACTTTTTAAATATTTTAATCACTTTTAAATCGCACTCATCATTAAAAATTGGCAGCAAAACAATCTTATTACATATTAAAAAATTCATATAACTCGCAGGTACTCTAACTTTATCAAATGATATCGGTTTAGGCATTGGTATTTTTATTATTCTAAATTTTTTTCCATTAAAATTCTTGGCACTTTTTAAAATTCCAAGGTTTTTTTTCAAAATTTGATAATTTTCATCATTTTTATTGTTTTCGATCGCTGTCATAATAGTATTCTCTGAAACAAACCTACTTACATCATCAACATGTCCATGAGTATCATCTCCAATAATACCTTTATTAAGCCAAATGAAATTATTTACATTTAGTAACTTTGACAACACTCTTTCATATGTGAGTTTATCAATACCCGGATTTCTCAGTTGAATTTTGCTTAGGAGGCATTCTTTAGTTAACATAATAGAACCTTTACCATTAACGTCTATAGCTCCGCCCTCAAGTATAATTTTTTTATATCTATTTTTAATCTTTAATCTTGGTTCAATTTTTCTAATTTGAGTTTTTTTGTGGATAAAAAGGTTAACTTTGTTATCTTTTTTAAAATTTTTATATTTTGACCATCCATTAAACTTGAAGTTTATAAATATTTTGCTTTTTGTTCTATTATTCACAAGATAAATAGGGCCAAAATCCCTAATCCATATCCTATCTGTTTGAATTTTAAGAAATGTAATATTTCTTAATTTTGCACTAAATAATTTAAGCATCCGTATTATTTTATTTTCTTTTTCATTTAATTTAATAATGAGATTAACCTTTTGTGTTTTTGAAATTATAGAAACTATTTCTGCTACTTTTTTTGGAATAGACTCGAAAAGGTCTGGCCAATCTTTTTTGTTATAAGGCCAAGTTATCCAAATAGATTCTTGTTTTTCCCACTCTGCGGGCATTCTATATCCAAGATTGGATAAATTGTTATTCATCTTTTGGACTATTCATCAACCCCCTGTAGGCATCAATTCTTCTATCTCTTAAAAATGGCCAGTGTTGTCTAACATTTTCAACTTTTTTAAAATCAATATCACAAATTAATATACCTTCATTCTTAGAGTTAAGTTTTGAAATAATATTTCCACTTGGATCAACAACAAAGGAATTACCCCAAAATTCGATTTTTCGTTTACCTTTTTTTTCCACTCCAACTCTATTTATTGCAGCAACAAAAATACCATTAGCTATTGCGTGGGACTTTTGAATTGTAATCCAAGACTCTAATTGTGATTTACCGAACCTCTTTTTTTCATTTGGGTGCCACCCAATAGCAGTTGGATAAAATATTAATTCAGCACCTTTCAAAGTTGTAAGTCTTGCTGCTTCAGGAAACCACTGGTCCCAGCAAATAAGCGAACCGATGTTTCCAAACTTTGTTTTTACTTTCTTAAATCCTAGATCTCCAGGTGTAAAATAAAATTTTTCATAATATCCAGGATCATCAGGAATATGCATTTTTCTATATTTAGAAACAATTTTACCCTTCTCGTTAATTGTTAAATTTGTGTTGTGGTACATTCCAGATATTTTTTTTTCAAATAATGATATGATAAGAATAATCTTTAATTCACGTGCGAGTTCACAAAAAATTTTAGATGTATCGCTGGGAATTCTTTCAGCTAATTTAAAGTTTGAATGATTTTCTGTTTTACAAAAATAGTTTGATAAAAATAGCTCAGGGACACATATTATTTTTGCACCCTTTTTTTTTGCTTCTCTTATTTTTTTTATAGAGTTTTTCAAATTAAAATTTTTGTTATTTGAAATTTTAAGTTGAATTAAACCAATTTTGGTTTTTCTCGTCATTTTTGATATAGCTTTGTAAAATTCTTTCTCTCTCGACTTTTCCACTCTCCTCTGTGATAAGCATCACTAGCAATTAATGGCAATACGCTAGTAGCTTCAGCAAAAACCATTTGCTCCTTTGTTATATCCACTTTTCCCCATGAACTAGCTTCTTTAAGAGTAGAGCTACTACATGCCCCATCCCTTGAGTCTGCTACAGTTATTTGAATTGCGTATTTGTGCATATCTACTTCTTTACCTAATAACTCGGCGCAAATAACCGTATCTTGAATAAAATTTTTTGGAACACCTCCACCTATCATAAATAAACCAGAATTTTTCGATTTAATTTTAATTTCAGTTAATTCTCTAAATTCTCTAATTGAATCTATAGTTATGTGTTTATTTGGATTTTTTTCTTGATGCATAACCAGTCCAAATCCAGCGCTAGAGTCAGTAAAAGCAGGGCAAAAAATAGGTACATTATTATCAAATGCTGTTTCTATTAATGAACCTTTTTTTTTTGAATTATCTTTTAAATATCTTCCCATCTCATATATAAATTCTCTAGAAGTATATGTTTTTGGGGGTAATTTATCAGCTATTTCACATATAATTTTATCGCACATTTGTAACTCATCTTCATCAATATAAGTATCGTAAATCCTATCAATGTAATTTTTTCTAAGTTCACTATCATCTTGAAATTGTGAACCTTGATAATGTTTAAAACCTAAACCCTCAAAAAAATCCATATCTACAATAGACGCGCCAGTAGCAACGATAGCATCTACCATGTTGTATTTAACCATATCTTTATAGATATTCATGCATCCTGCTGCAGAAGTTGATCCTGCAAGTGTCAAAAAAATTGTGCAATTCTTATCTTTTAACATTTCGTTAAAAATACTTGCAGCGTTTCCTGTTTCTCTGGAGACAAAAGACATTTTTTGCATCGATGATATAATATCTCGAGAGTCAAAAGAAGTTATGTCAATGTGCTCAACGGGTTTTTTAAGAAAATTTTTTTTTGTATTGTGGCCTAAATTTTTCTTTTCTGACATTTATGCGACTAGAGATCCTTTATTTTTATCTCTATCGTACATAGTCATTATTGGTTCATCCTCAACTTCATAAATCTCGTTAGAATAAAAGCCGTTAAATTGAGTTCTAAAAGTTAGTCCATACGCTCCTAGTTGACCAAGTTCTATATAATCATTCTCTTTAACATTATTAGGTAAAATAAAAGGTCCTTTCATATAATCAAGGCTATCACAAGTTGGTCCATAAAAATCAAAAGCAGTCATTTTTTTTGAAACCATTCTCCCATTAGTAATTATTTTTGAGGGATAAACTATATTAGGAACTCCACCATCAAATAAAGTTCCATAAGTTCCATCGTTTATGTAAAGCTTCTGTTTTTTTCTTAAATTCACTTTTACTATCGTTGATCCTGATTCTGCGACTAACGCTCTCCCTGGTTCACAAATTATTTCGGGCATTTTATTTAATTTTAATTTTTCAAGAGCTGTTTTTATCTCGTTAAAATAACTATCCAGTGAAGGTGGAATTAGATCTGGATAAATAGTTGGAAATCCACCACCGATATTTATTATATCTGGAATGATTTTTGTTTTTTTGATTATATTTCCAATTTCAGAAATACCTTTAGCATATGAAATAGGATGCATACATTGCGAACCGACATGAAAACTTAAACCAATTTTTTTTGCGTATTGTTTAGTTAATCTTAATAAACCTATTGCTTCAGAACTTAATGCACCAAACTTTTTTGATAAATCAATCTCGGCATGTTCATTGGAAACAGCTACTCTCACATATAACTCAAGATCCTTAGCTTGATTTGTAGACTCAATAATTTTTATTAATTCCTCTTTTGTATCTAATGAAAAACTTTTAACATTATATTTAAAATACGCGTCTCTAATACTTTCTCTACTTTTTACAGTATGCATGTAAGAACATTCTAAATCTTTATTGATCTTTTTAATCATTTCTATCTCTTTTATTGAAGCGACATCAAAATTTTTTATTCCTGATTCTATAAGAGTTTTGACTACAAAAGGATGAGGATTAGTTTTAACTGCATATAAGATTTTGCCTGGGAAATTTTGTAAAAAAACTTTGGTAGCTTTTTTTATCGAGTTCTTTCTGATACAGTAAACCGGATCAGAAGGTTTGATTACATTAATAAGTTCATCAACCGTTTTAAATTTTTTCATTTTTTTAGCTCCGTAAAAAAAAATTTAACAAAAAAAATCTGCATATTAGCTATGCAAATTTTATTAAATTGAGCATTTAAGGGATTATTCACCTAGTGTAAAGAAAATAATTGATAAAAATCGATATTTCCCAAGCTCTTGAAATTTTAAAAATAGACTCCATATAGGTAGGTATGAACGTCCAAAACGTAAAAAATATAAGCCAATTTGAAGATAAATCTCTTCTCATTGTAGACGATGACAATCCTTTTAGAGAGCGTTTAGCTAGAGCAATGGAAAAGAAGGGATTTAAAGTTTCACAAGCTGAAGGTGTAAAAAAAGGAATTGATGCCGTTAAAACAAATAAACCTGCTTTCGCTGTAGTGGACTTAAGGCTTGGTGATGGTAACGGATTGGAAGTTGTAAAAGAAATTCAAAATTCTAATGCAGATAGTAGAATTGTGATGCTAACAGGCTATGGGAATATTCCAACAGCTGTTGCAGCAATCAAACAAGGTGCAATTGACTATCTTGCTAAACCAGCTGATGCTGACGACGTTGAAAAAGCACTTCTAGCAGATCCAAATAGAAAAGCTGATCCACCAGATAATCCTATGTCTGCAGATAGAGTTAAGTGGGAACATATCCACAGAGTATTTGAATTATGTAATAGAAATGTTTCTGAAACAGCTAGAAGACTAAAAATGCATCGTAGAACTCTTCAGAGAATTTTATCAAAAAGATCGCCTAGATAAACTTTTTAAAAAAATCGACTTTTGTAGAAATTATAACTAATAAAAAGATTTTAAATAATTCTGCTAGTAAAAAAGGTTTTGCTCCTAGATCAAAAATTGGTTTATCCCAACCAATTAAAATTCCTAACCAAATAAGTCCTAATACATAAATTGGCAAAACTGAGAAAAAAATCTTAATAAAATTTAAAAGATAGTTTTTATTAAAATTAAATTTTCCAGCCATATAAACTGCTATTATAAAACCTAAAAGATATCCCATCGTTGGACCTGTAAAATAAATCATGCCAACACCTTTTTCTGGAGAATTAGAAAAAACTGGTATTCCAACAATGCCTTCAATTAAATAAAGCGCAACTGTGGCCAAACCCAATTTATAACCGAAACACATTCCTAAAAATATTACGACGAATGTCTGCATTGTCATTGGAACTGGGTAAAAGGGTATTTTTACTTTTGCTGAAATCGTTAACAAAATTGTTCCTAAAAAAACAATAATAGCATTTTTAATTACTTTGTTATTTTGAATCAGCTTAACTGTTTCCATAATTTTATAATATATTAATTTAAGTTTTTAATCTAGTTATTTGTTAAATTTACAAAAACGTCCTCTAAATCTGGGTCTTCAGATTTAATATCTTTAATTACTATTCCTTGATTTTCTAATAACTTGATTATCTTTTGTATATTAAATTCTTGTTTATTATATTCTATCTTAAATTCCGAATCTGTATTGGTCAAAATATTAAAATCTTTATTGTTCGTATCATCCAAAACTATTTTCTTATTAATTTCAAATTTAAGGGTTTTTGTTTGAATCTTATTCAACATATTTTCGGTTGTGTCTAATGCTATAAGATTACCTTTATGAATTATACCTACTCTGTCGCACAATTCTTCAGCCTCTTGGAGATAGTGTGTGGTCAGAATAATTGTTACTCCAAGTTTTCTAAGGGATCTAATATTATCCCACAGATTTTTTCTTAGATCTACATCAACACCCGCGGTTGGTTCATCTAGTATAATTATAGGTGGTTTATGAACTAAAGCTTTTGCTATCAATAGTCTTCTTTTCATTCCACCTGATAAATTTCTTGTATAACTATTTGATTTATCTTTTAAAGCGACCAGATCAAGTACGGTGTCTGTTATCCTATCTTTTTTTTTAACTCCAAATAAACCAGCTTGAAGATCCAATAGTTTTTTTGGAGTAAAGAAAGGGTCAACGTTTATTTCTTGAGGAACAATTCCAAGCGAAACTCTAACTTGGCGTGGATTTTTATCTAAATCAAATCCCCAGACTATTACTTCACCCGAGGTTTTATCTGTGACACCTGCAAGAATATTTATAAAAGTACTTTTTCCTGCTCCATTTGGACCAAGAAGTCCTAAAATTTCTCCTTCTTTCACCTCTAAGTTTAAATCTTTAAGTGCATGGATATTCTTTCGATAAATTTTATTTAATTTTTTAACAGAAAGTACGTTTTTTTTACTCATTTAGATTTATAGGCTTATAACATTAAGGTAAATTAATAATAATTTAATAAATGGCTGATTTAAATAAAAAAAAACATTTTTATCTTATTGATGGCTCTGGGTATATTTTTCGAGCATATTATGCTCTTCCCCCTCTATCCAGAAAATCAGATGGGTTACCAACAGGTGCTGTTGCGGGATTTTGTAATATGCTTTTTAAGTTGCTAGAGGATGCAAAATCAAAAGAAAATAAAGAGAAACCAACTCACTTCGTGGTTATTTTTGACTCTGCCAGAAAAAATTTTAGAAATGATATTTATGAAGACTATAAAGCGAACAGATCAGACGCCCCTGATGACTTGATCCCTCAGTTTGAATATATTCGAAAATCTGTAGAGGCTTTTAATATTCCTGCTGTTGAAATGATTAACTATGAAGCCGACGATTTAATTGCAACTTATTCAAAACAAATTACTAAACTCGGTTCTGATGTAACCATTGTTTCATCTGATAAAGATTTAATGCAGCTTCATGACAAAAAAGTAAGAATTTATGATCCTATGAAAAATAAATTTATCAAGAAAGAGGATGTAATCGCTAAATTTGGAGTTACTTCAGATAAGGTTATTGATGTTCAATCTTTAGCTGGTGATTCAAGTGATAACGTGCCAGGTGTTCCTGGTATTGGAGTAAAAACAGCAGCAGAATTAATAAATAAATTTGGAAGTTTAGAAGAACTTCTCAAAAATGCTGAAACAATAAAGCAAAATAAAAGACGAGAAACAATTATCGAAAATAAAGATAAAGCTTTAATAAGTAAGAAACTAGTAACCTTAAAAAATGATGTACCTGTCAAAAATAAATTAGATGATTTTTTATTGAAGGAAATTGACAAAAAAAAACTCTTCAATTTTTTAAGAGATATGGAGTTTAATAGACTGCTAAGTTCAGCGATCTCAACATATGGAGAAATTGATTTTGAAAATGAAAATAAAGAACAATTGCAAAAGATAAAAGATAATCTCTCAAAATCAAACTATAATTTGATAAAGAACGAGGACGAATTAAAAAAATTAATACACAAAATAGAGGAAGTCGGAGAACTTGCTATTGATACAGAAACAAACTCTCTTAACCCGCACCTTGCTAAATTAGTTGGTATATCTATATCTTTTAAAATAGGTGAAGCTTATTATGTTCCTTTAAATCATTCTAATGGGAAAAATTTGGATGAAAAAAATATACTTAAAATTTTAAAGCCATTATTAGAAGATAAAACCATTAAAAAAATTGGTCAAAATATAAAATTTGATTACATAATTTTTTATCATAGAGGCATAGAAATGAAATTTTTGGAAGACACAATGTTGATGTCTTACGTTCTAGATGCTGGAAAAAATAAACATAACATGGATGAATTATCAAAAATACATTTAAATCATCAAACAATATCTTATAAAGACTTGGTAGGAACTGGAAAAAAACAAATAACCTTTGATGATGTAGAAATTGATCAAGCAAAAGATTATGCAGCCGAAGATGCCGATGTTACTTACAGGTTATACAAAAAATTTTTGAAGGATATCAAAGAAGAAAAATTAGTAAATATTTACGAGTCTTTTGAAAAACCAATGATTGAAATTTTGGCTAAAATGGAAATCAGTGGAATAAAATTGGACAAAGATTTCTTATTAAAACTTTCAAAAAAATTTGAAAAAAAAATAGCTGAATTAGAAAAAGACATTTTCAAAATATCTAAAAAGAAATTTAAAATTGGTTCAACAAAACAGCTTGGTGAAATAATGTACAATGATTTAAAAATTTCAGCATTAAAAAAAACAAAAAAAGGAAGCTTTGCCACGAGTGCCAGTGTTTTGGAAGATCTGGCATTTAAAGGACATGAATTACCTAAGTTAGTCTTAGAATGGAGGCAAATTTCAAAGCTTCAAAATACATATTCAGACTCACTTCCAGAATTTATCAATCCTGTTTCAAAAAGAGTTCATACATCTTTTTTGTTGGCAGCTACAACAACTGGAAGGTTAGCATCAAGTGATCCAAATTTACAAAATATTCCAATTAAGTCTGAAGATGGAAAAGAAATAAGAAAAGCCTTTATTTCAGAAAAAGGAAATTCACTTTTATCTGCTGATTATAATCAAATTG
>CACLWW010000010.1 GCA_902610755.1 uncultured Pelagibacteraceae bacterium
TACAGTTGAGAAATAATCTACCAAATATCGATCAGCAAAATCAGTAAGTTCTAAATCACTCATAAAATCTGAACTAAAACTTAGCCACATTGTTGTTCTAAAACCTGCTGATTGTTTAAAAATTTCTGGTGCGCTAGCCTCTTTTGGTAAATTATCCACTACTCTTGAGATTGCACTTCTTACATCGTTGGCAACATCATCAATATCAAGATTATCTTTGAAGGTCATATCAATTCTTGACCTTTCATCTTCACTCATAGAGTCGATTGAAACGAGACCAGGAGTGCCTCCGATAAAATCCTCAATCTTTTGTGTTATCTGAGTGTCAATAACCTGAGCTGAAGCTCCTTTGTAGTCAGTCTGAACTGATACTACTGGTCGGTCAATATCTGGTAATTCATTAGTTGGTATTTCAAAAAAAACTAAAATACCAAACATAACCATGACTATACTCATCACCATTGAGACGACTGGTCGTTTGATTGATAAGTCTGTTAAGAACATCTTTTAATTAATGATTTTAATTTTGATTTTATCTCTTACTTTTGAAATTCCCTCTTTTACTATCTTATCGCCCACAGATAAACCATCAAGAATAGAAACTTTTCCATAATTTCTTTTTCCAATTTTTACTTCAATTTTCTCAATAGTATTATCCTCTAAAACTTTATAAGCAAAAGCTGTATCACCCTGTATCAATAATGAGTTTTCAGGAACTCCTATTTCTTGAGTTTCATTATAAATAATTTCTATATCTAAAAGCATCCCTGGGACTAATTCTAAATTTTTGTTATCCACTGTGATACTTGCGAGTACTGATCTTGTGCTAGGATCTACCCGAGAACTCACAGAGTCTATCTTACCATAAAATATTTTATCAAAAGCATCTGATCTTACTTCAGCAACAAGACCTGGTTTTAAAATTTTAAGATAAATCTCGGGAACCTTGATATTCAAAATAATTGATGAGGTGTCATCTAAAGTGAGAATAAAAGACTCAGTTCCCAAAACACCTTGTGCAATTTCTCTTTTTCCCAAAACACCTTTAAAGGGTGCGATGATAACTTCATTTTTTGTTCTTAATAAAACTTCACCCTCATTATATACTTTTCCAATAAGAATTTTTTCATCAAGTATTTCACTTTTTTTGACTCTAAAATTTTTATTTTTTTTGGATAGAGCAGTTCCAAATGTTTCTATACTGTCAAAAAAATTGGATGATTGAACAACCTCAACAATTACTCCTGGTGGTGGATATTTAGAAAATTTCTTTTGAAAATGTTTTCCAACAAAGTGCCTTGCTACTATCACTGAGGCAATGACAATTGCCAATATTATTAGAAATATGGTAATTTTTTTTGAAGTTTTCATGCTGGATATTTACCATATTCACTCCAAGAACCATCATAAATTTTTGGAATATAATCGTTATTTACCATTTTATAGGCATAAGCTAGGACTGCGGCGGTAACACCAGATCCACAAGTAAAAACTGGATCTAATCTTTTTTTCATATTTTCATGTTGATTGAAAAGTTCTTTCAATTCTTCTAGATTTTTAAATTCCCCAGTTTTTTGATTTATACATAGATTAAAAGGTAAGCAAAAAGAGTTTTGGATATGTCCACTTCTTAAACCTTTCCTTGGCTCAGATACCTTTCCCTCAAATCTTTCAAGGCTTCTTGCATCAATAACATTAAAACTTTTATTTAAAATATTCTTTTTGATTTGATCAAGGTTTACTACTAAATTTTCTTTTTTTTTTACAACATAATTACTTTCAATAATTTCTGTCGTGACTTTGGTTATAGGTCTATTTTCAAAAATCCATTTTTTTAGTCCACCATTTAAAATATGTACTTTATTTTCATCATGACCAAAATATAAAAGACTAAACCATAACCTACATGAACTCTTTAAATCAGAGTTGTCATATATGAGAATATCATCATTATTATTTATTCCTAAGGAGGACATGATTTTTCCCCAAGCTTCTTGTTTTGGAAGCATATGTGGAAGTTCTGTATCTTTTTCAGAATTTTCATCTAAATCAAAAAAAATAGAGTTCGGAATATGGCCATTTCGATATTCTTCAGCAGGATTTCTTTTTTGAGCTGGCATATGCCAAGAGGCGTCTATTATTTTTAGACTGTCTAAATTATCGAGAACCCAATCTGTCGTGACTAAACTCATCTAAAATTTTTTGTCCAAATATTTCTGATGATATTCCTCAGCTATACAATAATTCTTTAGCAAAGATAATTTAGTTACAATTTTTCCTGAAAAATCATTGTTTTTAATTTTTAAGACCTTTTCAGCAATTTCTTTTTGTTTTGTGTTTAAATAAAAAATTTCACTTCTATACTGAGTCCCAAAATCTGGTCCTTGGGAATTCAAAGTAGTCGGATCATGAATTTTAAAAAAAAAATTTAAAATTTCCTCATAAGAAATAGTTTTTGGATCAAAATTTATTTTTACTACCTCAGCATGATTTGTGTTTCCTGAACAAACTTCTTGATAAGTTGTTTTCTCCGTTTTGCCACCACAATAACCTACTTCAGTTTTATAAACTCCGTTGAGATCACTAAATTTTTTTTCAGGTCCCCAAAAACATCCACAAGCTAAAACTGCTATTTCCATTGATTATTTTAATTATATAACTAAGTTAAACTTATGCTTTCTAAAAATCAATTAGGCTTTTTGTACATGTTTCTCTCTGTTTGTGCATTTTCATTAATGGATTTAATTGTAAAGTGGTCTGTCGATTATCCAATTGGTCAGGTTTTGTTTTTTAGGGGCTTCTTTGGAATAATCTTTTATTTTTTTATAATCCCGAAAGAAAGATTTCATAATTTTTATAAAACTAAACGACCAGGATTACATGCTTTAAGGTGCGGCTCAGGACTAATAGCACTAATTGCAATATTTATTGCTTTAAGACAGTTGCCATTAGCAACTGTTGTGAGTGTATCTTTTGCTGCTCCAATATTCACAACAATATTGTCTATTTTTTTACTAAATGAAAAAGTTGGAATTTTTAGGTGGTTAGCAGTCATCATAGGCTTTTTTGGAATTCTTATAATTACAGAACCTGGGATCGCTGAATTAAATATTTATTATATTTTTCCAATTATATTTTGTTTAGGTCTCTCCTATGTAGCTATAACTATTAGACAACTGTCAACAACTGAACCAGTATGGTTGATTTCTTTTTATTTTTCTTTAGCAATTTTGTTATTAAGTTTTTTAACTATTCCTCAGGGCTGGATTATGCCTACTTTAAATCATTTTATACTTTTATCATTAATAGGTATTTTTGGGGGTGCTGCAAACTTATGGTTAAGTCAATCATATAAATTTTCAGAAGTTTCTTTAGTAACTCCTCTCAAATATTTAGCTTTAGTTTTTGCTATTATATTTGGATATCTCATTTGGGACGAGATACCTTTGTTTAAAACACTGATCGGAGCTTTATTGGTAGTTGTTTCTACGCTTATAATTTTTAGGAGGGAGATTTATAAGAAAAAAATCATTACATCTAGACCAATTAATGACTAAAATACCTAAATATTGGAATAAGGCAAAAAAATATTTATCCAAAAAAGATAAAACTCTTTCAAAGTTAATTAAAAGTTATGAGAGTCCCTCAGAAACTATTTTAACTACGAGGAGAGATATTTTTTTTTCGTTATGCAAAAGTATAATTGGACAACAAATAAGCGTTGCAGCAGCGAATTCAGTTTTTTTAAAATTTAAAAAAAAATGTAAAAATAAAATTAATGCAAAAACAGTATCCAAGTTGACCTTTACTCAATTGAAAAGCTGCGGATTAAGCAGACAGAAAGTATTAGGTATAAAGAGTTTAGCTAAGCAGACGATTGAAAAAACTTTTAACCCTCAACTAATTCACAAGATGTCTGATGAGGAGGCTATAAACTATCTATCACAGTTGAGACAAATAGGAAGATGGTCAGCCGAAATGATCTTATTATTCACATACAATAGGTCAAATATTTGGCCAATTCAGGATATTGGTCTTTTAAGAGCTATATCAAAAAATTATAAAAAAAAATATTTTCCTCCTGAAAAATTTGTATCATTATTAAAAAAAAGATTTAGTCCTTATTGTTCTGTCGCAACTTGGTATTTATGGAGAAGTATTGACCCTGAGCCTATTCAGTATTAACTTAATCTAACCACTCTTTAAATTTATTTTCATTGTTCAGAATGTAATGTGGAAGTTTATTTTTAGGATAAAGATTTAGTTTTCTTTTATTATCAGAAAATTTTTTCTCTCTCTTATCAGCGAACATGTCATAAATAGTCTCATTGTTTTTTATTAATTTTGATATTTCTTTTAAATCGATGTTTTCAACATCAAAATCTCTATGGTGTAAATAAGATTTTAGTTTATTTTCTATATCTACCGGATTTTTTAAGTTTGAAAAATGCCAACCACCACCTTTTATAAAAATTTTATTAATATATTTAGTTTCTGAAAAAAAAGTATCTAGTCTCCAAAACCCAAACTTTTTATTCTTAACATTTCTTATCCATTGAGGAGATTTCAAATTTTTCTTTTTACAAGCTTTGGTTCCATACCATGTGAAACCTTCAAGATATCTATTTAATTTATAGTAAAAAATATCCTGTTCAAAAATAACTATTTTATTATTCACTCTAGCTACATTAAGATCTTTTAAATTTGGTATTTCATCAACATCAGATATCATTATCAAATCATCTTCATTTGCTTTATCTAGTGCTTTAGAAATTTGATTTCTCTGAAAATTCTCTCTCTTATGAGCATTAAATATAAGTTTATAAGATTTTGTGCCCTCATCATCCTCTTTTTTTACTGTTTCTAATTTCAGCGGTTCTTCTTCTTGAACTATATAAATTATCTTATCTTTAAATTTGAGATACTTGTTTATATCAAATTTTAGATCACGTTTTTTACCGTTATGGTAGAATTTACTTTCAACGATAACGAAACAATCAACAGAATTCTTTAAAGAATTTAATCTTATATCTAATACAACCTCTTCGTCATAAAACATAAAACAATCAAAGATTCGCATAAAATGATTTCTAACTTATATATCTTGATATATAAATCTAAAAATTAAACACTTTTTATGTCTAAAAAACTTATTATTGACTGGAATGAATACAATAGATCAATAGATGAGTTGGCTGTTCAAATAAGCGAAAGTGGTTTTAAACCATCTTTCATAATTTGTATTGCTCGGGGAGGTTTGAGAGTTGGGGACATATTAAGTAGAATTTTTAGAGTCAAATGCGGTTATCTTGGAGTTGAAAGTTATTCATCAGTAGGTGAGGGTAAAGTATCCGATGTTCAAAATGAACTTACATTTGCAAGAGATTTATCCACAACAAGTAAAATTTATGGGGAAAATATTTTAGTAACTGATGACCTTATTGATACTGGTGTGACACTTGAAAAGACTTTAAGTTGGCTTAAAAAATATAAAGATTTTGAAAATAAGAAAATAATTTTTAAATCTGCTGTTCTTTACAAAAAAGAAAAATCTAGTTTTAAATCAGATTATATTGTTCATAGCCTTAAGGATAACCCTTGGATTGTTTTTCCATATGAATTACGTGAACTTATCTCAATAGATCAACTAAAAAAAGAACTAAAAAAAAAGGGCTAGAAATTATTTTTCTAGCCCTTTTAAATAGATTAAAATTAAGCAACTACAAAACTTAAAACACTTAAAATAGCAATTATCCATATTGCTGGTGAAGTGGTTGTAAATTTTCCTGTAAAAATTTTAATTAAAGCATATGCCACAAAAGCAAGCGCAATACCATTGCTTATGCTATATGTTAAAGGCATGGTAATCATCGCAACTATAGCAGGAGCAGACTCAGAAATGTCATCCCAGGAAATATCTGTGATATTTCTCACGAATAAAACTGCTACGTATAATAATGCTGCTCCATCAATTTCTTTAGGTAAACTTGTTGCTAAAGGAGAAAAAAATAAACATGACAAAAATAATACACCAATAACTAATGATGTCATTCCTGTTCTTCCACCTGCTTTTACTCCAGCTCCAGACTCAACGTAACTTGTAACAGTAGTTGTTCCCATTAAAGCACCAGCAACTGTGCCCACACTGTCAGATAACATCGCCTTATTGATATCTTGAACTTTACCTTTACTGTCTACCTTACCTGCAACGTTTGCTACTGAAGTTAATGTTCCAGCTGTGTCAAAGAAATCAATAAATAGCAAAGTAAAAACTACAGTAGACATACTTGCAGTCAAAGCAGCTTTGAGATCAAAGTCAAACAAGTAAGTCATAGGAGGTGGTGTATCAACTATCCCATTAAACTTTGCAAGACCCGTTGCCCAAGCAATTATACTAAATGCAATTATTCCAATTATAATATTGCCTTTGACTTTAAGTTTTTCTAAAACAACCATGGCCACAAAAGCTAAACATCCTAAAAGAACTAACGGATTTTTAATATCACCTAAAGTAACTAAGGTAACTGGATGATCTCCAACTACACCCATAATTTCAAGACCAATTATAGCTAAGAATAAACCTATCCCAGCGCCAATCCCTAATTTCAAACTTCTTGGTATGGAATTTATTAACCAAGCTCTTAAAGGAGTAAGTGAAATTATTAAAAATAGAACCCCCGCAACGAGCACCGCACCAAGAGCAGCTTGTGGAGAGTAACCCATTCCACCTACAACTCCGAAAGCAACAAATGCATTTATTCCCATTCCAGGTGCAAGACCTATTGGCCAAGTTTTTCCATAAAAAGCCATTATGAAACAAGCTACGGCAGTTGCTAAAATTGTTGCAGTGAAAACTGCTCCAAAATCAAAAAAACCTTTTTCAGGACCAGCAAATTCTCCTGATAATATAAAAGGATTTAAAAACATAATATAAGCCATTGTTAGGAAAGTTGTTACCCCTGCAATAACCTCTGTTTTAAAATTAGTTTTATGTTTTTTATATTCAAAATATTTATCTAACATGTAACCTCCAATTAATTAGTTAATTATCAGATTCTTTTTTTAATTACTTTAATTACTTGTTTTTTATTAACAAATTTCAACTTGAAGTTTATTTTTTAGGTAAAGTAATTATGATAAGTAATTTAAATGATAAAAAAAATTCTAATTATAACTTTATTGATACCGTTGATTTATGGATGTCAAACAGTCCAGGACAAAACAAATAATCTAGTTGAAAAGGAGGAAAAATATCTTGAAAAATTTATTCATAAAAAAATCGAAAAAGTTATTAAAGAATTTGGAGAACCTACTCAATATTTGCCACCAGACCCAGAAAGTGGCGGAGGAAAATTAATATACAATACAAAAAAATTGGGAATTAAATGTGTAAGAACTTTCGAAGTTGATGAGTCGGAAAGAGTTGTGGGATTTTCATCAAAAGGATGTTTTTGACTTGTGGGGAAACTCCCCCACAAGCAAGGTTTAACTTATTTAATTTCAATAAGTTTTTTTTTCTTATAATCAGGTATTACTCTTTCGCAAGCGATAGTTAGCAAACCATCTTTTAACTCAGCTCCATTTACTTTAACATCATCTGCTATTGTAAATGATCTAGCGAATTGTCTTTGAGATATTCCTTTATGTAAAATCTCTCCGTCCTGATCTTTGTTATCTGATTTATCTGTCTGCTTTGTTCTAACAGTCAGCATATTGTCTTCAAATTCTACCTCCACATCTTTTTTAGTAAAACCGGCTAAAGCAACCTCGATAGAATATTTGTCTTTACCTGTTTTTCTAATATTGTATGGCGGGTAATTTGATTGCATACTCATTCCTCCATTACCCAACATATTTTCAAATTGATCAAACATATCGTCAAAACCAATTGAAAAGGGCCTTAAAGAATTGAATATTGATAGATCCTTACTTGTCATTTTATCCTCCTTTGTTAGCAAGAATTATAAAGGCCCCATTAGGCGACCTTTAATAATCATATGGTAACTATTTTTATTTTTTCAAGATGATAAATTTAAATTTTTTTGGCAATCTTACAGATGAAAGCATAATCAAAAGCTATCTCTTCAATAATTCCGTCTCTACCGGACTTACCTCCGTGACCTGCATTCATTTCAGTTTTTAAAAGTAAAAGATTATTATCAGTTTTGTTGTCCCTTAACTTTGCAGTAAATTTTAGAGGTTCGTCAAATAAAACTCTATTGTCACTGAGGCTTGTAGTAATTAAAATGTTTGGATAATCCATCTTTTTTATATTGTTATATGGCGCGTATGAGTAAATATATTCAAAGTGTTCCTTATTATCTTTTGCATTTCCAAACTCATCAAACTCTCCAATCGTCAAGGGCAATGAGTGATCAAGATTTGTTGTTAAACTATCAACGAATGGGACAGCCATAATCATACCTAAAAATAGATCTGGTTTTTCATTTACTACCGCTCCCATCAGTAATCCACCAGCTGATCCTCCCATACCAATAATTTTTTTCTTTGAGGTATATTTTTTATCAATTAAAAATTTTGCACAAGATATGTAGTCTTGAAAAGTATTTTTCTTATTCAATAATTTTCCTTCTTTCCACCACTTCATGCCTCTTTCCATTCCTCCTCTAATATGGGCTGTTGCCCAAATAATATCTCTATTAATTAAGCTTAACCTGGTTGAGGAGAACGACGGCCACATTGAATTTCCGTAAGAACCATATCCATACAAAAGCAAGTTTGAATTACCATCTAGTTTTGTAGTTTTTTTTCTTGTAATAGTGATTGGAATTATTCTTCCATCATGTCCTTCGCACTCAAGCCTTTCCACAACATAATCATTAGAATTATGACCTGATGGAATTATTTGTTCTTTAACAAGTTTTTTTTCTTTAGTTTTTAGGTTGTAAATAAAAGTTCTAGATGGTGTTTTAGGAGTAGAATAAGAAATATATATTTCATCTGTTTTACGATCTCTCTGCATAAGAGAAACAGATGAGTCATATACTGTTTCGTCAGAAAATATTATTTCTTCCTCTTTATTTGTTTTTAGATTTTTGACATAAATTTTATCAAGCGCATTACTAAGCTCAGATCTGATTTGCCAGTTATTAAGGAAAGTCAAATTTCCAATCATGGTTTCTGATTGGCTTGGAATATAAGTTTCCCATACTTTAGACTCGATATTTTTTGAAATTAAAATTTTAAAATCCTCAGCGTTCTCATTTGTATGCATATAAAAATTTCCACCCCATGAATTCACACTATAAATTATCCCCTTTTTTCTTTGTTGAATAAGTTTAGGCTTAGGTTTTTTTTCATCAATACCGAAGTAATATTTCTCTGATGTATTGTGATCTGAACTATTTATAAAATAATACTTTTCGTCAGAACTTACTCCAATACCCACAGTGAATGCTTTTGTTTTTTCTTCAAAGATAAGTAGATCCTCATTAACAGATGATCCAATTTGATGTCTAAAAATTGATCTTGGTCTGTGATTTTCATCCAATTTAGAATAAAATATATATTGGTCGTCTAAACTAAAATTAATTGAACCGGAAGTGTTTTCAATTTTTTCAGTAACTAACTTGCCAGTTTTGATGTCTTTGACATAAATTGTGAAATATTCTGAACCTTTTAAATCTAAAGAGTAGGCAAGAAATTTGTCATTATAACTTACTTCAAGATCACCTACTCCAAAATACTCAGTCTTCAATTTACTTTTTTCTTTATCGCCATTCCAAATTTCCTCGACTTCGTCAGTTCCAATTTTCTTTCGGCATTTAATTGAATAGTTTCCTTTTTTAGTTGTTTTCGTCCAATATTCGTAACTTTTGTCTTTGAAAGGAAGAGATTCATCATCTAATTTTATTCTTCCTTTGATTTCGTTAAATAAAGTTTTTTGGAACTCTTTGGTATCTTGTAAGTGAAACTCAGTATACTTATTTTCTTCTTCTAAATATTTTCTTACTTCAGGTAAAAGCTTTGAACTGTCCTTCAAAACTTCTAATATGTTTTTTTGATGAACCCAGCTATAATCATCTGTCCAGGTGACGTTATGACAGGATTTTGTTTCTGATTTTTTTGAAAGTTGTGGTATTTTCATAATAACTATTTACATGAATTTTTTTTTTATAACACTTGTTATTTTTGTCGTAATATATTTAATATTGAATTGGTTTGCTAAAACCTCGAGTAGAAAAATTTCAAAGTTTATTAGAACATTTGTAATTATTTTATCCATAGTCCTTGCAATTGCCATGGTAGTTGCAGGTAGATATATATTTTCACTGCCTTTTTTATTGATGGTGCTTCCTATATTAAAAACAAAAGCTGGTTTTACCCTTTTTCAATTATTTAGGTTCTGGGGGTTATTAAACGTTCTAAAAAATTCTGGAAGATTTAATTTCAATAATTTTAATAAAAATCTCAATACTAGCGAGATTACTCTGGATGAGGCGTACAAAATTCTTAATCTTGATCCAAAAAAAAAATACTCAAAAGATCAAATTTTAAATTCTTATAAAAAGATAATGAAAAAAATTCATCCAGACGTTAGCCCTGAACTGACTAGATTAGCTTCAATTGTCAATGAGGCTAAGGACATTGTTTTAAGAAACATTTAACAAAATTTCGTCTAGTTTTTTTTGAATTTCTGAGGGACTTATCTTATCTTTTCCCAAAGTATCATGGCTGACTGTGTTCGCTCCCTCAGGAAGTATAGGGTGCATGAGAGAACTGTAACTTCCGTAAACTAAAGGTGTATCAGCCATAAGCACAATTGTCGGAATATTTAAAGCAGCAGATAAATGGCTGAAACTTGAGTCGTTACATATTGAGACATCACAATTTTTAATAATAGGAATTATTTTACCAATATTTAAATTGTTTAATGGTATACAAAATTTTTTTAAATCTGATTTTAAAATCTGATCCAAAATTTCAATTTCCTCCTTTGCATTCCCTGTTGCAATAAAAAATTTACATTTCCCTTTTTTTAATGTGTTTTTCATCACTTCTAAAAATATTTTCGAGGGAACTCTTTTTGTTTCACCTGATCCACCTGTTCCAAGAACAATGTTAGTTTCATCATTACTAATTGAGTAATTTTTCTTTTCTTGGGCAACAGAGTCTGAACTAAGATTTATTGTAGGGTTTTCTTTGACATCAACTTTTAATGTATCTCTTATAAACTTTTTAGCTGTCTCAATAATATGCTGATTTTTTTTTCTAAGAAGTTTGTAAGAATTTATATTCTTAATTCCACCTATTTTAGCAGCCATATAAAATCTAAGCGAAGAATTAAAAATAAAAACTTTATCAAATTTTTTTTCTTTTAAATCTTCTATAAGATTAAAGAACCCTTTAACACCTGCATGTCTTTTTTCACCTTCGCTTCTTTCTAGATAAATTATTTCTTTTATATATTTTTCCTCATTTAAATATTCCGAGGCTTTAGTACTTTTTTTAACCATTAAAGAAACTTGTTCCCCATAATAATTTGAAATTGCTTTAACGAAAGGAAGAAACATGATCATATCTCCAATTCCCATTCGATTTTGAATAACAAGTATTTTCATAGATTCTTTGTATCTTTACTAAAAAAAAAATATTAGTTAAATTTAATTATGGGAGAAATAAAAGGCATTTATGCGGCGGCTGTTTCTATACTAAATGATGACTTATCATTAGATGTTAACAAAACAGTAAAACACTGCGAAAATATAATAAATGATGGTTGTCATGGAGCGGTTTTATTTGGAAGCACTGGTCAATCACAGTTAATACCTCTTAATGAAAAAATTGAGATGATTAATTTTGTCTCAAAAAATGACAAAATTAAAGAAAAGTTGATTATTGGAACTGGACTAAATTCACTAGTAGAAAATATAAATTTCTTAAAATTATCTTTGAATATTGGTCTTAATAAATTTTTGATTATGCCTCCAGCTTACTATAATTACGGAGATAAAGAAGTAATAGAATATTATACAAAATTAATTAAATCTGTTCCAGATGCGAAAATAATTCTTTATAACTTTGAAAAACTTTGTGGATATAAATTTTCTGTTGAGTGTGTTGAAAATTTAGCAGCCAGATTTCCCAAAAATATAATCGGTGTAAAAGACAGCTCATACAATCTTATGGGAAACCTTAAAATCAAAAATTTTTCTATTTTACCTGGATCAGAATTGAAACTCCTAAGTGGGCTTAAGAAAGATTGTTCTGGAATAATAACAGCTACGTGTAATGTTACCGCCAAACTTTCGAGAAAAGTTTTTGATGACTTTGAACAAAATAAAGATCAAACTGTAAATGATAAACTGTGTGAAGTTAGAAGAGCTTTTGATCAGTTTAATTTAATATCAGGCTTACATTCATTTCTTAGTTTAACTGATAAGCAGTTTCTAAATATATTACCTACATGTTCTCTACTTAGTAAACAGGATGAGAAAACACTTATAGATAAACTTAAAGATTTAGACTTTTTAGGAAAGGATTTTAAAGCTGCATAAAATGAAACTAGTTAATTTTTTAAATGATCTATTCAAAGAAGATGGATTTAGATTAATTGATGCGAATAAAAGAGAATATTTAATTGGAAAACCTTTTAAAAAAAATCCTTTAATACTAGAGCTGTTAGACTCATCTATGCATTACAAACTTTTGCTACTTCCTGAATTATACTTAGGAGAAGGTTATATGGATGGTAAAATTAAGATACACAATGGTACTATCACAGAATTTTTAGAAATTACTTTAAAAAATCTTGGAAAACGACATCCAAATAATTTGAGTAAGATGGTAAATAAAATATTAGGCACATATAAATATTTGACCAATTTTAATTTCGCAAAACAATCAAAAAAAAACGTAGCTCATCATTACGATATATCCGAAAAACTATATGATTTATTTTTAGATCAAAAAAGACAATATTCTTGTGCTTATTTCAAAAATGACAACGACACCTTGGAAGCTGCGCAAAATAATAAAATTGATCACATAATAAAGAAATTAGATATTAGGGATAATCAAACTGTTCTTGATATTGGTTCAGGATGGGGCGGAATGGCAATAGAAATTGCAAAAAAAACAAAAGCCAGAGTGCTTGGTATAACTTTATCAGAAAACCAACTCAATTATAGCAGACAAAAAGCAAAGGAAATGAATCTTGAAAACCAAGTAGATTTCAAACTAATTGATTACAGAGAATTAAAATCAAAATTTGATAGAATTGTAAGTGTTGGTATGTTTGAACATGTTGGAAAAAAATTTTATAGAAAATACTTTAAATGTGTCCACGATCTTTTAAATGAAAATGGAGCTGCATTAATCCATACTATTGGTTCTATCGATAAGCCTAGAGATCCCCAACCTTGGATTTCGAAATATATTTTTCCAGGAGGTTATACGCCTAGCTTAAGCGAAATTGCGAGACCGATTGAAGATTCAAATTTAATATTAAATGATTTAGAGGTTTTAAGGTTGCACTACGCACATACTTTAAGAAATTGGAGAGAAAGATTTCTTAATAAAAAAGATAAAGTATTAGAAATGTTTGATGAAAGATTTTTAAGAATGTGGGAATTTTATTTAGCTGGTTGTGAAATGGCTTTTAAATGGGGAGATCAGGTTGTATTTCAATTACAATTGAGCAAGAATAAAACCACAATACCACCTACAAGAGACTATATTTATCAATAAATTACTGATAATTTTTAAATCTCCTGATGAAAAAAAATAAAAAAAGAAAAAAAAAGATCATAAAGAAAAAAAAAACTCAGAAAAAAAACAAAAGAAGTCTTAAGCGAGCCAAAATAAGAAAAAAGAGTAAAAAAAAAATAAAAAAGATCACAAAAAAAAGGTTTCAAAAACAGACGGGTTTTTTAGCAAAATTTATTTTTTTACAAGAAAGTATAAAAAGCAAACTACGTTTCAAAATCAACCTTAATCCTGAAAAGAAAATTCAGGGTTTTTTTGATTTAATTGAAAAGAAAATTATTGATACGAGGAAGTTAATTATTGAAGAAAAGCAGAAGTTTAAAATACGAGAGGTTGAGAGGGAAAGACAACAAAAAAGAGCGGAGGAAAGAGCTAAAATAGATTTATTAAAGAAACAGGTTGAGCTTAAAAAAAGCGAGTTAAAAGAGGAAAAAAAGCTACAAATAGAGAGAGCAAGAGACCTTAAGAAATTTTTAAGACAGGAGCAGGCACTTTTAAGAGAAGAACAGGCACAAGTTCAAAGGAAGTTTCTTGAAGAAATTAAATTAGAAAAACAAATTGAAAAATTTAGAATAAGAGAGGTAAAAGAGCTAGAGACTCTAGAGCGAATTTCATTAAAAGAAAAAAGAGACGATTATAGCGAAATCCAAGAGAGAATAGATAAGTTAAAAGAAAAATATAGGCTAATTAGAGATCAAAAAATTCGCGAGCGATTAGAAGCGTTAGGAATAAAAACTTTAGATGAAGATGATAGAGAAACTTTATTAAAAAAGGAAAAAAATTATATTGCTGCAAGACAACTAGTAGAAACATCTTTAGAGAGCTTTTATAGAAGTGCCTCAAGTTTAGTTTTTCAATTAAATAAAAGACACCTTACAAGGGATATGTCTATATTCAGATGTATTGATAGAAGGTTTGAAACAGGTGAAATATTTATAAAGTGGGATGAGTCTAACGATGATGAATGGCTTATACTGATTTATATTAAAGATAATTCACCAGAAGGAAAAATAATTATTGAAGATAAATGTAATCATGAAAAATATTTTTCAGATGAATATCAGTCAAATGAAATATTTAAGGCATCGGATAAAATGGTAGACTCACTTACTCAACTTTTGTATCGTGAGCGAAGTAAGAATGTTAATCAATCACTAACGTAAACAGACACGCCTCTAGCATTAACATCAACGTCAAATTTTTTGTGAAGAGGAGGGAAAGCTCTTTGTGAACAATCAAGTCTATCACAAGTTCTGCAGGATACACCAATTGGAATTTCTGTTTTCTTGTCACTTAAACTTAAATTTTCAGTGTAAACGAAATCTTTCGCATACTTGGCTTCGCAACCTAGACCTATTGAAAGCATACTTTTTTTTTGTCCGTATCTTCCAACTCCTTTTTCAACAGTTCTTGCAATACAAACATATTTTTCCCCGTTAGTCATTTTACTTACAGCAGCTTGTATAACGCCAGGTCTTGAAAATGCTGAATATACGTTCCATCTCGGACAAGCGCCTCCATATCTTGGAATTTCTATACCAGATAAAGAAAACCTTTTTGAGATATTTCCGGCAACATCTACTCTTAAAAAATGAAAGGGGATACCCGGTAACCTAGGATCCTGTAAACTTGTTACTCTATGCGCAACTTGTTCAAACGAAGTTGCAAAAGTATTTTGAAGTAGTTCTAAGTCATATTTCAGTTTTTTACATTCAGAATGGAATAATTTGTAAGGCATTAAAATTGCTGCACCACAATAATTTAATAAAGCAATTTGGGTAAGTCTTTTAGACTCTTCTGTTGGAAATTTAAATTCAGATAAATAATTGTTTATTTCTTCCATGGCCCCTTCCTGAGCTATTTGGGCTGCTGCATGTAATTTCTTAGTTTCTAATGAATTATAATCACTTAACAAAAGTTCTTTTTTATTTTTATCAAAAATTTTTGAAAAAGGTTTACCCTCGTCAGGAATGACATCTTTAACTGTAATTGAATATTCTGTTTTTAAAAACTCACATAATGCTACATATCTTGTACGATTATTCTTTTGAACTTTTTCAAAAACATTATTTGCAAATTCCTCTAATTTTGGAAAATAATTTTTCTTTTCTTGTAAAAAATCAGAAATTACTTCACCGGGGAAAGCAGTCTTTCTGCTATCAATAATCTTTCCAGATAAATTTTCTACCTTATTAATTATTTCATGATCTTTTTGCTTAAAATTGTCCCCTAATTTTATTAGAGCTTTTGCAATTTTTGGATTTGTATTTACAAGGTCTTTAACCTCTGGTCCCACAATATCTAAATCTTCAAATAACTTATCGTCCAGCAATTCTGATATGTCGTTAACCAGGTTTAAGTCAGATTTATTGGTTAAATCTGAAAGCTCAATTTTTAATTCTTCACAAACTTTTAGTAATAAATCTCCGTCAATTTTTCGTTTTCCACTTTCAATTAAATTAAGATAGCTTGCAGAAATTCCTAATTGTTCTGCTAATTTATTCGCTTGAAGCCCTAATTGACGTCTAAATGACTTGATTTTTGGCCCAATTTTAAGATCAACTTGACTCATATTTTCTATTTGTAAACTTTGTAAATTATTATTTACAACAAATTTCTTTATTTTACAAGGGTTTTATTTTATTTAATTGATTTTGTAAATTTTGTAAATTATAAGATCTTCATGGACAACAAAAACAAAAAAAACTACTTTAAAAGCCAAGAAAATACATCAGAGAATTTGCCCTCTAACAGCAGCTCAGGTATTTATTTAAGAGATGATCACTGTGATTGGGGTTCTAGCGGGATGAACGAGTTCACTCAAGAATTTGGTGAAAATAACTAATTTCGCTTAAATCTGACAACATCAACAAAAGGCAATTTAATGGGTGCTGAAAAAAAGGTTTCTTACGACTTAAAAAGATTTGCAGGTATAAAAAGAGATTACAATCAAGAAGACGTTGAAAGATTAAGAGGTTCAATAAAAATTGAATATTCAATATGTAAACAACAATCTACAAAATTGTGGAATTTATTAAATTCTGAGCCTTACGTTAACACACTCGGCTCTTTATCAGGTAATCACGCAGTGCAACATGCAAAAGCAGGTTTAAAGGCAATTTACTTAAGTGGATGGCAAGTTGCAGCAGATGCTAACAGTGCAGGAGAAATGTATCCTGATCAATCTCTTTATCCATATGATAGTGCACCAAAATTAGTTGAGGCAATGAATAATGCTTTGCTAAGAGCTGACCAAATTCAGCATATGGAAATTAAAGACGGTGATCAAAAAAAGGAAAAAAGAATAGATTATATGCTACCAATAATTGCTGATGGTGAAGCTGGTTTTGGAGGACCACTAAATGTTTTTGAATTGACTAAAAAATTTATAAAAGCTGGAGCAGCCGGAGTTCACTTCGAGGATCAATTGGCAAGTGAAAAAAAATGTGGTCATATGGGCGGTAAAGTTTTAATACCAACAAGTCAAGCAGTAAAAAATTTAAAAGCCGCGAGGTTAGCAGCTGACATAGCAGATGTTCCTTTAATTATTCTTGCTAGAACTGATGCAAACGCAGCAAAACTAATTACAAATGATCACGATGAAAATGATAAACCTTTCCTAACAGGAGAAAGATCACCAGAGGGATTTTATTATGTTAAATCTGGAATTGATCAAGCAATTTCAAGGGGTCTTGCCTATGCGCCATATTCAGATCTTATATGGTGTGAAACTGCAACACCAAATTTAGAAGAGGCAAAAAAATTTGCTGACGCTATTCACAAAAAATATCCTGGAAAATTGTTAGCGTATAATTGCTCACCATCTTTCAACTGGAAAAAACATCTATCCGATACTGAAATTGCAACGTTCCAGAAAAAAATTAGTGAAATGGGTTATAAATTTCAATTTATTACTTTGGCAGGTTTCCATACTCAAAATATTGCAATATTTGAATTAGCGGAAAAATACAAAGCTGAAGGTATGACAGCTTATTCAAAAATTCAAGAACGTGAATTTGCAAGAGAAAAAGATGGATACACTAGCGTTAAACATCAAAGAGAAGTAGGAACATCCTATTTCGATGCAGTTTCTAATACAATAAGTTCTGGAAAAAGCTCAACAACAGCAATGAAAGGATCAACTGAGTCTGAACAGTTTTAAATGATTACAAGTGGATTAATTTTAATCGGTTTATATTTTTTGCTAATGTACGCTTTTGAATGTATTAAGTATTTTAATAAAATAGATGAAAGATTTGGGAATTCTTTATGGAGATGGTCGTACGATTATCCTGTAAAAGGAAAACAGGATATTTCAAATATAGATGATCCAGAATTCGTCGCGTTAAGAAGAAGAAGAAATACTGCTGTAACTTGCATGTATTGGATTTTCTTCTTAGGTTTTTTTGTCCTGATGAACTTTATAAGTCAGGTGTTATTAAAAATATTCGTTTAGTTTAATTCCTTAATAGTTTTAACAAGATACTCCCAATTTCCAAATTTAGAGTAAGTAACTTTTAATATAATCTTAGACCTATCATCAAACCAAACATAAAATTCTTCTTTTTTTTTATCTTCGATATTTTTTTTTAAAATAATTTTAAATTTATTAGTATCATGGTAGTTCTTACCAATTTTAAGTATTTCTTTTGACAAAAAATAAACTTCTTGGTTTTTTAAACTTCCAGATAGTGGGCTTATAATTATATTTGAATTAAGAATACTGTGATTCCACCAATTTCCTACCATTGCAGTTGATGGTGTTTTACCTGTGAAGGAAGAGCCTTTTATTTTGTAAAACTTCTTATCCTCATCTAAAACTAAACTATTAAATTTTTTTTTCTTATTTTGAGTCGTGTTTGACCTAAATTCAACTAACTCTCCGTTTTTATATTTTTCAATTGATGTACCACTTATATTCATCAATTTCACACCCATGAACTTTGCAAGAAAACTTATCTCGTTTTTTACAAGCATTAAATCTTTTTTTTTTATAAAAATATATTTATTAAAACCGACTTTTTTTCCATTTCTTAATACATCCATTTCAATAAATTTTATTTTGTTATAATGAGTTATGTGTGAATAGGATAAAAAAGGATAAATTAGTAAAATCAAAATTAAAATAATTTTATATTTATTCATTTATTTTCCATAGGCTTAATTTGAGACCACCCTCCAGAAGAGTTTCTTCTAAAACTTCAAATTTATTTGGTGGTTGATCACAAGGGATTATGATCAAACAAATATTCCAAACATTCCCCTTATAATTTTCCTCATCTTTTTTTAAAATATCTATTTCATATTTTTTTTTATCGAATATTATTTCTGAATAGTTAGTTAAAACTGTATTAATATAGTTCATGTTTTCATCATTAACTTTATTTGTATAATAAAATAATTTTTTATTTTCGGAATTATCAATTATTTCGAATGCTCTCTCAAAATAAGGATTAAATCTCTGTCTTTCAGAAACAAATTGTTTCACTGTACTTTCGCTAAAGTGATTAGCTAAATTGAAAAAAATCAAAATGAATATTATTAAATTCCTCACAATTTTTTTTTCTATAAAAAATATAAGATGAGATATTATTAGAATTATTGGTATTAAAACAAATAATATGTATTTTGGAAAAATAATTGGCTTGATTAAATATCCATAAAGCAAAGGTATAGAATATGTTAAAAAAAATAAAATTAGTAAAAGGATAATTTCTTTTTTTTTTATTATTTTATGTCTAAAATATATCATTAAGGCAATAAGCGCCAATAAGTGAATAATCCCTAATAACCTAGAACCAAAAAACTTTGAAAAATATAAATTTGTAAAAAATTTAATATTTGGCTGCTCTATCCATCCGACATTTTTCAAAGAAACATATCCAACATAGTGGTATAAAAAAACAATTGTTAAAATTGAAATTAGAATTAATGAAATATTTATTTTTTTTTGGTTTTTTGAAAAATAAAAATAATCTATAATTCCGAAGACTATAAAAGATATAAGAACAATTATAGCAAATGGATGACTTATAATCGCTAGAAAAGTAAAAAAAACAAACAAAATAAAATTTTTTGTAAATATTTGGGCTTTCTCTTCCTTATAAAGATTTAAAAAAAAGATTAGACTTAAAGAAATCAAAAAAAATGTAAAGATATAAACCCTCATTTCCTGAGAGTTTACAATTAAAAAAATATTTAAACTTATTAAACAAGAGGCTAATAAATAACTTTTATTTTTTTTAATCTTTTTACATAACAACCCAACAGAAAAAACACTCAAGAAACCAAAAAAGGCCGAAAAAAATCTTCCTACTGCTGGATCATAACCAAAAACTTTATTACAAATTTTTACTAAATAATAATATAAAAAAGGAATAGACTCAGTGGCTTTTATCCTAGAATACGTTTCAGCAAAACTTATATTTGGATCTGTATTCCAAAAAGAGTAAATTTCATCCAACCAAAGATTTTCATAATTTAAGTTATAAAATCTAAATGTAAATCCCAATAGTATTATCGAGAAAATTACCAAATATACAACTAAATTATTTTCTTGAAACTTTAAAAGTTTAAACATATCAAAAATAATTAATTAACAAATTTTTAAAATTTTTAATTTTATTACTTTGTCAAAATATATGTTTTTAACAATTAAAAAAATCCCAAAAAATTTCTGGAGCTCAAAAAAGCCTTTAAACTTGAAACCAAATGCCCTAACAATTTTTTATCTTGCACTAGGCTTAACAATATTTGGGTTAGGTGAGGGATTACTAATTGTATCTTATACTGGAGCTTCACCGTGGAGTGTTCTTGCTCAAGGGATATCATTAAATGTTAATCTTTCAATCGGAATTGTAACTTTCATAGTTAGTGTTTGCACTCTTAGCTTTTGGTTTTTTTTAAAACAAAAACCAGGTATTGGAACTGTTTTTAATATAATTATTATTGCCACGATGATTGATCTTACTATTTTTTTTTTCAATACTCCGGAGACGTATTTTGGCAAATTACTAATGGCGATATTTGCAGTTTTATTTGTAGGTTTGGGTAGTGGTTTTTATTTGATCGCAAATTTAGGTCCTGGCCCAAGAGATGGATTAATGACTGGGATCCAAAGAATGACTAATTTTCCAATTGCTGCAGTAAGGGCGGGAATTGAGATTACAGTTGTATCTATCGGTTGGTATTTGGGTGGCACTGTTGGTTTTGGAACGCTATTATTTGCTTTTGGAATTGGCCCCGCTGTTGCAATGGGTCTTTATTTAGTGGGAAAATTCTTTAATTGATTTTTGTGTGAAAAAAAACTATTAATTTTTTATGTCATTAAAAAATTTTATGATCGAATCTGCAAACATTCTTTTTGATGATAGCAAAAACGATTTAAGAGCATTACCTAAAACTGTCAGGCTTCAAATTTTATTAGTTTTAAGTTTTATTTGGTCTGTTGTTTTTAGTTTATATATTTTTACATACACAACATTTATTTTTGGCTGGGCAGGTGTATTTCTAGCGCATTTAGGATTAATTTTTGCTGTTTATCACACTTTTAAACAGTTTCATAAAGCTGAGGAAAAATCAGCGAGTGTTTTTGAGACTAAAAACTTTAATCCTTTTAAAATAATGGCAATAGTTTTTGTAATAGTTTTTATATTTGTATTTTCGAAAGGAATTGAAGTTTTAACAAATACAAATTCGTATAAAATACCTTATGAAGGACCAGACAAGTCTGCGATTGAAAAATGGTTGCCATTTACGCAAAAAAAACCAAAAGATTAGTTATATATTTTAATACGGGAATCAGTTATATTTAATCTAGTGAAAAATCTCGTCAAAAACTTGCAGTTACTTTTACTTGGAATAATTTTGCTTAGCACAATAATTGCTGTAGTTCTTGAGATAAGAACCATGTTCCTAAATCAAACTGTCACATTAGCTGATTTATTATTAATGTTTCTTTATCTAGAAGTGATGGCAATGGTAAGAGTGTTCTGGGAAGAGCAATCAATTAGCATCTCTTTACCTTTGTTAATTGCAATTACCGCATTAAGTAGATTTATAATCTTGCAAGGTAAACAGATGGATGCTTCTCAGCTCCTTTATGAGTCAGTTGCCATCGTTTTAATTGCTCTCGCTATAGTAGTATTAAGACTAAGACACAGCGATAAATTAGGATTGTCTAAAAAGAAAAAAAAATAAAAAATATTTAATACAACCTGGTCATTTGATAGAATAATCTCATGTGGTTTATCAGAATCAGGCTACATAAATTTGTAAGATTAACATTTCATCCACCATGAATGAAAAAAACGTTAAAAATACTTAATATATAAATATCTACCAATTTTGATGTTAATACTTCAATGATATCTTTTGCTCAGCATAATGAAGATCAAATTTTAATTAATTTATTCTTAAAAAAAAATATTGAAAATGGAGTTTTTATAGAGTTTGGAGCATGGGATGGAATTCATCTTTCAAATTGTAAATTGCTAGCTGAAAATAATTGGTCGGGGTTTTTTATAGAAGGTGACTACAATAGATTCCAAGAATGTAAAGAGAATTATAAAGGAAATAATAAAATAAAAGTTATAAATAAATTTATAAACGAAAATTATAATCTCGAAAATCTAATCAAAGAAAATAATATTAATGAAATTGATATACTATCAATTGATATTGATGGAAAAGATCTACTTGAATTAAAAAGATTAAAGTCAATAAAGCCAAAGGTAATAATAATAGAGTTTAACAGTCTCATACCGTTTGATGTAGAATGCGAAGATAAAATTGGTGGAAATGGGAATAGTTATTTAAGTATTAATAATTATTTATCGCAAAAAAACTATAAACTAGTTAATTTTACGCCTTGTAATTTAATATATATCGATAAAGATTTTGATAAAAATGAAAACAAAGAAGTTGAAGTTTTCCAAATGATTGAAAAATTAAAACCAATTCGTTTTGGATTCAATAATTTTGGAGAAATGTTTTTTATTGAGAACAAAGAAGTAGTTAAAAAGGAAGTTTATAAATTTCCCACAATGAAAAGTTTTATTTTGTTCCAGCCTATTCCAAAGTTTATCCGAAATATTACTGACGAAAATGGCAAAGGATTTAAATTTCTCAAAATATTTTACTCATATTTGATACTTTTACTTTTAAGACCGAATTTATTTTTAAAAAGAGTATTTTTTAAAATGAAGTAGTGTTTAAAAAAAAGGGCAGTATGAACTGCCCTTTTTAGAATTTTTAAATGAATGAAAAAAGATTACATTCCCATTCCACCCATACCACCCATACCACCCATACCTCCGGCCGGCATACCTGGTGTTGAATCTTTTTCTTCTGGTTTGTCAGCAACCATTGCTTCGGTTGTAACTAGCAAACCTGAAATTGAAGCTGCATCTTGAAGAGCAGTTCTTACAACTTTGACTGGGTCAATAATTCCTTCTTTAAACATATCAACATACTGTTCTGACTGCGCATCATAACCGTTTGAGCTTTTGTTAATCTCTAACAATTTTCCAACAACAACAGATCCATCAACACCCGCGTTTTTAGTAATTTGTCTAATAGGTGCTTGAAGTGCGCTTTTAACAATTTCGACACCTGCTTTTTGATCATCACCTTTCACTTTTACTTTATCTAGATCTTGTGAAGCATAAAGCAATGCACAACCACCACCAACAACTATTCCTTCTTCAACAGCTGCTCTTGTTGCATTAAGTGCATCTTCTACTCTATCTTTTCTTTCTTTTACCTCTACTTCAGTTGCACCACCTACTTTTATAACTGCTACTCCACCAGCAAGTTTCGCTAATCTTTCCTGAAGTTTTTCTTTATCATAATCAGAGGTAGTTTCTTCAACTTGTTGTTTGATTTGAGCACATCTAGCTTCGATGTCAGATTTTTTTCCTGATCCGCTTACAATAGTACTATTCTCTTTATCAACCTTAACTCTTTTTGCTGAACCTAAATCATTAAGTTTAACATTTTCAAGTTTAATGCCTAAATCTTCTGATATTACCTGTCCACCAGTTAAAATTGCGATATCTTCAAGCATTGCTTTTCTTCTATCACCAAAACCAGGTGCTTTGACCGCAACAACTTTAAGACCACCTCTTAATTTATTCACAACTAACGTTGCTAAAGCTTCACCTTCAACATCTTCAGAAATTATCATAAGAGGTCTACCTGCTTGAACAACTGCTTCTAAAAGCGGAACCATCGGCTGAAGATTAGTTAATTTCTTTTCATGTAATAATATTAGTGGGTTTTCTAGTTCAGTTGTCATTTTATCACCGTTAGTAATAAAATAAGGAGATAGATAACCTCTATCAAATTGCATACCTTCTACAACATCAAGTTCGGTCTCAATACCTTTTGCCTCTTCAACTGTAATGACACCCTCATTACCAACTTTTTGCATGGCTTTGGAAATCATATTACCAATTTCTTTGTCCCCATTTGCTGAAATTGTACCTACCTGTGCAATTTCATCACTATCTTTTACTTTTTTGGCTGAAGAAATTAGTTTTTGTTTTACATGATCGACTGCTGTGTCAATACCCCTTTTAACATCCATTGGATTCATTCCAGCGGTTACGTATTTACAACCTTCCTTGACTATAGCCTGAGCAAGAATAGTGGCTGTGGTTGTTCCATCACCAGCTTCATCATTAGTCTTGCTAGCTACTTCTTTAACCATCTGAGCACCCATGTTTTCAAACTTATCTTCAAGCTCTATTTCTTTAGCTACTGATACTCCGTCTTTAGTAGTTCTTGGTGCACCGTAAGACTTGTCTATAACAACATTTCTACCCTTGGGCCCCAATGTTACCTTCACTGTGTTGGCAAGTATATCAACACCTTTTAGCATTGCTGTTCTTGCGTCTGAGTCAAACTTTACTATTTTTGCCATTTTATACTCCTTTATTAAAAATTATTTTCCTGTTGAAATTCCCATTATGTCAGACTCTTTCATAATACTGTATTCCTTGCCACCAATTTTAACCTCAGTGCCTGACCATTTACCAAATAATACTTTGTCACCAACCTTAACATCCATTGGAATGATTTTTCCATCTTCAGTTTTGGCACCACCTCCAACAGCAACAACTTTGCCTTCTTGTGGTTTCTCTTGAGCTGTATCTGGTATTATAATTCCCCCAGCAGTTTTTTCACTGCTATCTAAAACTTCTATTAAAACTCTATCGTGTAATGGTTTAAACTTCATAAAAACTCCTTTAAATATGGGTTTCATATAAAGATCAAAATATATTTTTTCAAGATAAAGGATCAAATTAATATTACAAAAAAAACCAAGAAAAATGCATATTTTTGAGTTATATCATAAAAAATGACTTCAAATTTAGATGAAAAAGGACTTAGATCGATAATTGATAAATATGATCTTTTTTTTATAGATGTTTGGGGAGTGCTTCATAACGGGATTAACCTTTTTCAAAATTCTGTTGAAGTTCTTGAAAGGCTTGAAGAAAATAAAAAAAATTACGTTCTCCTAACTAACGCGCCAAGACCAAATCAAACTGTATTTGAATTTTTAAAAAAAATGGGTTTGGATAAAACAAAAGCCCAACATGTTTATACATCTGGTCAAGCTGCATTAGACCAACTCAAAACCATGAACTCCAAAAAATTTTTTCATGTAGGCCCTCCCAGGGATTTTGATTTATTTAAAACATTTGAAAATCAAAAGGTTGAAAGTATAGATAGCTGCGATTTTTTGTTATGCACTGGTTTATTTGATAGTTATCAAGGAGATTTAGAATATTATGAAAAACTTTTTTTTGATCACATCCAAAAAAAAATGATCTGCACAAATCCAGATCTTATTGTTGACAGGGGTGATGTTAGAGAATTCTGCGCTGGATCATTAGCAAAAATTTTTGAAAAATTAGGGGGTGAAGTAAAATACTTTGGCAAACCTCATCCAGAAATTTATAAAAAAGCATTTAGTGACTCAAAAAATAAAAAAGTAATTTGTATAGGTGATAGCCTTAACACAGATATAAAAGGTGCAAACATACAAAATTTTGACTCATTGCTAATAACCAGCGGTATTCATAAAAATGAAATAAGCAAGGGTATTGAAAAACTGGTAAAAAAGTATGATGTTAATGTAAATTATATTCAAAAAGATTTAAAATGGTAAATAACTTGAAAATTTATAATAATTTTAATTTAAGGAGAAAGGATAAAGGCTCAATTATTTTAATTGGAAATTTTGATGGTCTTCACAAAGGTCACCAAAAACTTTTTGACAAAGCAATAAATTTTAAAAAAAAATACAAATTAAAAATAGGTGTAGTTACCTTTGATCCAATCCCAAAAATGTTTTTTAGAAAGCTTTATAATTATAGACTTTCAAACTTTGATCAAAAAATTCGTCTTTTAAAAAAAAATAAAGTAGATTTTATTATAAATAAAAAATTTAATGCAAAATTTTCAAAAATTACATGTTTTGATTTTATAAAAAAAATTTTATTTAAAAATATTGGGTCAAGATATATTTTTGTTTCAGACAATTTTCGATTTGGTTATAAAAGAGCTGGTGACATCAAGCTTCTAAAATCATTAGAGAAAGATTACCGTTACAAAATCATTAATCCATCTCCCCTTAAGAGTAAAAAGTCTGTAATTTCATCGACCTTAGTAAGAAAAAATCTTGAAACGGGAAATTTGAAAAAAGTAAAAAAATTTTTAGGTCGAAATTGGTGTATAGAGGGCAGAGTCGAGAAAGGAAGACAGCTTGGTAAAAAAATTGGATTCCCCACATGTAACATTGATATAAAGGATTATAAAATCCCAAAAATCGGTGTTTATGCTGTGAAAATATCTTTTAAAAATAAAAGAAAATTAAAAGGTATTGCAAATATTGGATACAGACCAACATTTAATCAAAAAAAATTAATTTTAGAAGTAAATATATTTAATTTTTCTGGAAATCTTTATAATAAAAATTTATCAATAGAGTTTATAGAATTTATAAGAGGTGAAAAAAAATTTAAAGGAGTGCTTAATTTAAAAAAACAAATCAAAATAGATTGTAAAAAAGCAAGGGCAATATTATCAAATGAATAAAAGTTCTGTAAATCTTCCGAAAACATCATTTTCAATGAGAGCAAATCTTCCTTTAAAGGAACCTGATCTAATTGATTATTGGAACAGAATATCACTTTATGAAAAGCTTCGAGCAAACAGTAAAGGTAATGAAAAATTTGTTTTACATGATGGTCCACCTTATGCAAATGGAAATATCCACATGGGAACTGCTTTAAATAAAATTTTAAAAGATATTGTTACAAAGTTTCATCAAATGAATGGAAAAGACTCTGTATATGTTCCAGGATGGGATTGTCATGGCTTACCAATTGAATGGAAAATTGAAGAACAATATAAAAAGAATAAAAAAAATAAGAATGATGTGCCAATAGTTGAATTTAGAAAAGAATGCAGAGACTTTGCAAATAAATGGATCGATGTTCATAAAAAACAATTTCAAAGGTTAGGTGTCATAGGAGATTGGAAAGATTATTATTCGACTATGAGTTTCAAAGCTGAAGCTCAAATTGTCAGGGAGTTAGCGAAATTTTTAAAAGAGGGTAGCTTATACAAAGGTTATAAACCAGTATTATGGTCTACTGTTGAAAAAACTGCCCTCGCAGATGCTGAGGTAGAGTATATGGATCATATTTCTGATACTATTTATACTTCATTTCCAATTAAGAAAACTTCAAACAAAAGTCTAGAGGGTTGCGAAATTATTATTTGGACCACAACTCCATGGACTATACCAGCCAATAAGGCGCTAGCTTATAATAAAGATATTAGCTACCAAACAATTAAGATTGAAGATGAAGGTGATTTCAAAAATAAAAAAATTGTTATAGCTCATGATTTACTAGAAACAGTTTTGAAGGAATGTGAGATTAAAAAATTCGAGAAACTTGACAAGTTATCAGGCAAAGAATTTAAAAATATAGTTTGTAGCCACCCTTTAGAAAAAGAAGGTTACACTCACGATATTCCAATGTTAGAGGCGAATTTTGTTACAACAGAGCAGGGTTCCGGAATAGTTCATTGTGCACCAAGTCATGGACCTGACGATTTTAACTTATGTATTAATAATGGAATTCAGGCAGTTGAAACAGTAGATAACGATGGAAAATATACTAAAAATATTCTGAATTATGAGGGAATACATGTTTTTAAAGCAAATCCAATCATTATTGAAAGTTTAAAAAAAAATAAAAGATTACTTTCTAATGGAAAATTAAACCATACTTATCCTCACTCTTGGAGATCAAAGGCGCCATTAATTCACAGAGCAACTCCTCAGTGGTTTATATCTATGGAAAGTCACGGACTAAGAAAAAAAGCATTAGTTGCAATTGATAAAACTGAATTTTATCCTAGCAAAGGCAAGGAGAGACTTAAATCAATGATAGAAACTAGACCAGATTGGTGTGTTTCTAGACAGAGAGTTTGGGGAGTTCCTCTTCCTATATTTATCTCTAAAAAGGATGAGAAAGTTTTAGTTGATGAGGAAGTCTTTAATAACATTGCCAAAATTTTTGAGAAAGAAGGTTCGGATTGTTGGTTTGAAGATAACAAACAAAAGTTTCTTGGAAAGAAATATAATGAAAATGATTTTTATCAAACCACTGACATAGTAGAGGTTTGGTTTGACAGTGGTTCTACCCATTCTTTTGTTTTAGAACAAAGAGATGATTTAAAATGGCCAGCGTCTCTTTATCTGGAAGGTTCTGATCAGCATAGAGGTTGGTTTCACTCTTCTCTTTTGGAGTCTTGTGGCACAAGAGGTGAGGCACCTTTCGAAGCTATTTTATCACATGGTTTTGTTGTAGATGGAAAAGGTCTTAAAATGTCAAAGTCCTTAGGAAATGTAATTTCTCCAGAAGAAATATTAAAGAAATATGGCGCAGACATT